>CAYLZA010000372.1:0-4118 GCA_964387575.1 uncultured Spirochaetales bacterium
TCCGGATTTCGTATTTACCCGCGCCGATGCATGGGTCCATGAGCAAATAAAGCGTTACGATCCGCCATTGTTCGATCGAGTTTCTCAGCTGATCGATGAAGGACGCTGGGCACCGGTGGGAGGTTGGTATATACAGCCGGACTGTAATTTCCCCTCCGCCGATTCGTTTCGAAGGCAGATGCGGATAGGAAATCGTTTTTTTTCGGACCAATTCGGAATCGATATACACGTTGGATTCAACGTGGACAGCTTCGGACATGCCGCGACGCTTCCGTCGCTGCTTCGTGAGTCCGGTTATGACTCTTATGTCATGATGCGTCCGGCGGAACACGAGATGGAACTGCCGGCCTCGCTGTTCAGATGGCGTGCTCCCGACGGATGCGAAGTCGTTACCTGGCGTATCCCCGGGAGTTACAATGCGCACACTCCGGATGCGCTCGAGAGAAATATAAGGGCGGCATTGGAAGCTGCAGATGAGAAAATCGGGCATGTCATGTGCTTCTACGGTGTCGGGGATCACGGCGGCGGTCCGACGGCCGCACTCATCGAGTGGATAGCCAAAAACCGCGATGCATACTCGAATGCACGTCTGGAGTTTTCATCGCCGGCGAAGTTTTTCGAGGCGGTGCAAAAGGCCGGAATCGAATCACTCCCGGTTGTGCAGACGGAGCTTCAGAAACACGCAATCGGGTGTTATTCGGTGGTCGCACAGATCAAACGCGATGTCAGACGCGCAGAAACCGCACTGAATCGGGCGGAGACGCTCGACCGGTACCTTGATACCGGAGGAGTGGGCGAGAACCGGGGGAAAACACCGGACGGAGCGCAGCCGGCAGTCCATTCTCGAACGAAAAAGCTCGAAGAAGCATGGAAACTGCTCCTCTTCAACCAATTTCACGATACCATCGGCGGTTCGAGCATTGCCGAAGCGTATACCGATGCGAGGGATCAACTCGGTAGCGCGATCCATACCGCCGACGAAATCACGAATCAAATTTGCGTGCACGATCTGGTTCAACTCGAAGAGGATCCGCTTCAGAGATTCGTTCTCTATAATCCGACGTCGATTCAGTTCGCCGGAGTCGTATATCATGAACCGTGGATACACGGCCAAGAACCGAGCGGGCGACTCCTCGATTCCGACGGAAACGAGAAAAACTATCAGGTTGTACGCCAATCGGCGATGGCCGGCGAGAAACGAGGGATGATCTGGATCGATGCGATGGATCCCGAAAGCCGGAAGATTCTTCGATACGATCCTTCTCAATCCCCGGGTCCCGTAGAAAGCGACATCGAGGCTGTTTTCGAAGCATCGAGCGGATCATCCCTCCCTGCCGCCGCAATTACCAACGATCACTGGCACATAAAACCAGGCAACGCAACGAGTCTGGCTATTCTTCGGTATACCGATTCCGACGACACCATCCATGAAATCGTACCCGGTATCGTCGTTCAAGACGATACGAGCGATACCTGGTCCCACGGTATCAACGGATACACGGAGAAGACCGTCGGTGGTTTTTCGGTAACCGGCTACGAAGTCGAGGAATCGGGACCGATAAGGGGAGCGCTGAGAGTAGACTGTGAGCTCGAAACGAGCCGGGCGAGTCTCTGGTTCAGGCTCTACCGCGGGAAATCCGAAGTAGAGATCATGCTTCGACTGACCTGGTGCGAACGATTCCGGATCGCAAAGCTGGTTTTTCCTTTCCCCGAACGGTTTACAGAGCGGATCGACGGTATCCCGGGAGGATGGATCAATCGCAGGCAGGACGGTACCGAATATCCCGTCAGGGATTGGTTTATAGCCGATTCCTTCGGAGTTTGTTGCCCCCAAACCTATGCGCTCGACGGATCGGACAATCGGGTTCGCTGCACCTTGCTTCGATCACCGGTATACGCATGGCACAGACCGACTCTGCTTTCCGAAACCGGGTCGTATCACCATACCGACCAGGGAACGCACACATTCAGATTTTTCATCTCACCGAACGCGGAGCCGAAAAAAATGGATCAATTCGCAACGATGATGCACGCACCGCCGCTCTGCTTCGATTGGACACGAGGAATGGCATGAATCGAGCACGGAAGAGTGACCGAAGGCGGCCAAGCATAATCCCGTGGGCGTTATACCGAAGCAGAAATACGGACGGCTCTATCGGGAACACTCGAGCAAGGATGAATACGGGGAGAATAACCGGTCATCGATGTAGCGCCGACCGGGGATTCTCATTGTAGCTGTATCGTGTGATGATACGAAAATATGAGAAAACATCATTTCAAAAAGAGACTGTACGTCGTCCTCTTCGCCGTATTGGCGCTTGTAGCGGCGACCGGAACATCGGCAGGACAGACGATCAAGATCGGAACCGTCGCCCCGGTCGGTTCGCCGTGGGAAAGTGCGCTGATAGAGTTGGCGGGTGAATGGGCCGAGCTGTCGGACGGCGAAATCGAAGTAAAAGTGTACGCCGGCGGGGTTTCGGGCAACGAATCCGATCTCATCAGGAAGATGCGCATCGGACGACTGCACGGAGCCGCACTCACTCAGCTCGCGCTCGGGCGGATCGTTCCGGACATCCTCGCACTATCGACCCCGTTTCTCGTTCGAGACGAGGACGAGCTCGACTATCTGCTCACCGAACTCACTCCCACATTCTCAGAGCAATTCGTCGATGAGGGCTATGTAACGCTTACGTTCTCCAAAGCCGGATCGGTCTACTTCTTTGCAGGTCAACCGGTCACGACACCGGAGGATCTCGCACAAACGAAAATCGCTGTTCCCGCAGGCGATGATGGCTTTCTCGAAATCTGGCGTGATCTCGGATTCACCGCGTTTCCGATCGGTATGCCCGATTACGCGATGGCGCTTCAGTCAGGTATGGTAACCTCGTTTTATTCGATTCCCACGGCGGTCGCATCGTTCGGCTGGTACAAATATATAACCCACATGAGCCCGTTGCCCGTAGCGCCCGCAATCGGAGCTATTTTGATCGACCGACGCAGCTGGATGCAGATTCCGGAAAACCTCAAACCCGAGCTCCTTAACGTCGCCGAAAAGATCGGTAAACAACTCGGAGTTGAATCGATGAAAAGCGAGAAGCAAGCTATCGAAGCGCTTCTCGACGAGGGAATACGCAAGCCCTCGAGCGAAGAGGACACGGAGCGGGAGTGGGCGGCGCTGGGGCGTGCCGGTGTCGAAAAGGCCGTCGACACGCTGATATCACGAGACATATATCAGAAAATCACTTCTCTGCTCGAATCTTTCCGATCTAATCGTTGAGAAGCGGCTTCAATCGAGCGGATAAATTCGCTCCCATTTCGATCATCCCGATATCCGAGGGATGAATCAGATCGGTCGTAAGCCCGGTGTAATCGGTACAAATCTCAGGACCCGGAATAAAATGCAGATTCGAACGGTTGAGACGCGCCACGCTTTCTTCGAGTATCCGTCTGAACTCGGAGGCCGCAGCGGTCATGTTGCCGACCGGCCCCATTATATCTGCATAGAACGGATACAGCGAAATGCAGGCGACGGGACGACCGTCAGAAGAAACCCGGTCAATGAGATATAGAATCCTCTTCTCGAACTCATCGAGCGTAAAGCCGGCGGTTGCCATATTCACCGATAGCGCGAGACTTGCCATATCCCAATCGGTTCTCGACGCGATATGATCGGCAAAAGCTGCTTCGGCACGACATGCACCACCGACACCGAGATTGACGAGATCGGTCCCGAGACGACGCGCGGTCGTAGCAGCGTAACTCAGATGAAACTCGGTTGCGGCGGCTCCGTGGGTAATCGAAGTCCCGTAGGTCAGAAGTGTTTTTTTCGGGAGCTCCGATGGATGCGGTCTTCGCACATCACCTTCGATTTGGTGCATATGCACAATCCCGTGAAACAGAACAATTCGACACACCCGCGGATGAAACGGGAGTGATTCCGCGTATTCCTCGGGTAACATCGGAAATCGTTGTTTGGCTATTTCGGTTAATTCAACTTCAAATGTCTTCGGATCATTTCCGAACCGAACCGTTGGAAGCCTCGCATCAAACGGTCCGAAAAAAATCCGCGCGCTCCCTTCGTCGCCTGATGAGGATAGCGTAAGCCGAGCGCGTTCCTC
>CAYLZA010000373.1:0-4116 GCA_964387575.1 uncultured Spirochaetales bacterium
TTGCATCTCCTCCCGCGGATCATCGGTCAGTCCCGAGGTAACGGCGCCTTCGATATAGACGACCGGTGTTCGTTGGAGACGTGACGTGACGGTCACCAGATCCAGATTTTCCAGTGTCGTCGTTCTCGAACCGCCCGAGCGAAAATCGATCGAACTTGTTTCCGCCGGAATATCTGAGTCGGTCTTGAATCGGGTCAGCTCGATACGCCCGCTGTCTGCGAGATCGGTAAATCCTCCCCCATAGTACCGTATGAGTCTTTCCAGTCCTTCCCCGGGTAGAAGCTCGTATGTCCCCGATTTTTTTACCTCACCTTCAATCGTAACTTTTTTCCGAGATTCAGGAACCGTTATTACGTCTCCGGGACGAATATGCGGATCCTCTTCCAGCACACCTTCGCGTGAGGCTACGAAGAGATCGTACTGCTCGCTACTTCCGTCTTGATGCGTAATCGTTATCTGCCTATGAGAGGAATTCCGCGTCAGCTTGTTACCGACCAGCTCGCTCAGCCGGCTGAGCCCCCAGGCGGGTACGAATTGTGCGTTGTCGACTTCTCCTTTGACATAGACGAGAAAACCGCCGGTCGATTTCAGCGTTGTATCGGGATAACTGTCGGGATAGGCATCTGAGATAAGCGTATTAATCCGCCGTTTTGCCTGTGGTAGCGTCATTCCCTTTGCGGAAAACGAACCGAAAAACCCGAGACTTACTTCGTAGCTGCTGTCGATTGCCACGGCGATCTCGATCGGGCGGTTTCTATCGCTGGTGCTGATCGTGGTCGGTATATATGTAATGGAAAATACATCACCCGGGGTAACCGGATAATCCGGGTTGGAGAGCGCCAAAGCGAGTCGTGATTGTGCCGGGATGGTTGTGGCAACACCGAGCACAAAAAGCAGCAATGCAACGATGCGAAGAGCTTTCCGATTCATGGTTGGTCGATCATAGGTGAAAACTGCGGCTATGTAAATAAACACGTGGTCAGGCGATATCGCAAGAAACGGCATAGGCGATCGAGGTTCGCATAGCCACATTTACCCGGACGGTCTGACGCGGCGTTGCGGCAAAGGCCGCAGGCAAACGCCGTGGCCCGCGCCCCCGGATTTGAAGCAGCAGGTCGCGTACCCCGTTATCATTTAGTATACTAGGCTCGACGATTGGCTCGAAACCGGAGCCCAAAAGGGACGGCACTGATGAATAAGGACGAAAAACTCCCGAAAGAGGTGGATTGCAAGCGCGTTTCGAACGACCCGGTTGTTCGACGTGGTGTTCAAGAGGAAGGAGTAATGTGAGACTTTCGGCCAAAAGCGAATACGCCTGTCTTGCGCTGATCGAGCTTTCGCGGAATTATGGCGCCGGCCGGGTGAAAATATCGGAAATCGCCTCGCGGAACGAAATGCCGAAGAAGTATCTCGAACAGATCCTCATCGCGCTTCGGCACGGGGGATATGTCCGCAGTCGTCTCGGTCCCGAAGGGGGATACGAGCTGGCAAAAAAACCCGACGAGATTACGCTTGCGGAGATCATCAGATTGATGGACGGAGCACTGGCGCCGGTTCATTCGGTGAGTAAGTATTTCTACGAAAAAACGCCCATCGAACGTGCGCCGAAGCTGTTGAACGTGCTGGCGGAAATTCGAGAACAAATATCCGAGAAACTCGAGCATACCACCTTCGCCGATCTCGTAGAATGATATATCGATTTCATGGTTAATGCGCGAATTTGTGTTGTTTTTCCGGTCTGTTAGCGATATTGTCTATAAAGAATATAGACAATATCGTCATTAAACGTGTGGGCGGGTTGAAAATGGAAATACTAAACGGACGAAAACCACCGAGAAAAGTACAACGCCACGTGGAGCTCTGTGCGGACGATCGGTCTGTTCGTGTAACACCGTTTTCGGAAGAAATCGTTAACGATGCGATGATCGCCACGCTCTACGGGGTAACCTATGATTTCCGGGAGAACGGACGCGCCATGCGCTTCGACGAGCCGCTTGGCGTCGTTACGATATTCGACGATGCGTACGGCAAAAAATCGATATGGTCCTCGGTAAAAAAGAGACTCAACGAACGAATCATCTGGCTGCAGAAACAGGGAATGAACGTAACATCCTGATAGTACATACTTGCCTGCATGACCTTCGATGTTTACCCTATATATACTATGGCCGATCCGGGAGAAATCGATAATTCGGACGATAATTCCGACGACCACGTTCGACATGATTCCGATGTCATCGAAAAACAGGATGAAGAGCCCAAGGAACCGGAGATGTGGGACGTGGTCCTGCATAACGACGACTATACGACCAAGGCATTCGTCGTCGAAGTGCTCCGAAAAGTGTTCAGGAAATCGGCCGTCGAGGCGACGCAACTGATGATGCGTGTTCACAAGCACGGTCGCGGTGTGATCGGAACATACACGTGGGACATCGCGCAGAGCAAGGTGGCGAAGGTTCACGATATGGCGAAGAAACGTGATTTCCCGCTTCAATGCTCGGTCGAGAAATCGTCATGAAATACAAAATGGCTGCCGGACTGACGTTGCCGACTGTAGGGCTCGGTACATGGACCTTCGGCGGGAGTATGACCTCCGACTCCGGCAAGGATGAAGGGGCGGTCGAAGCGATCGTTGCGGCGATCGAGATGGGATACCGTCATATCGACACCGCCGAGATGTACGGCGACGGGCATGCGGAAGAGCTGGTCTCCCGGGGGGTTCGGTACTCGAAGGTCGATCGGGGCGAGCTTTTTATCACCACGAAGGTCAAACCGTCTCACGCTTCCTACGATGATCTTCTCTCCGCCGCCGATCGAAGTCTCTCTCGTCTCGGAACCGACTATATCGATCTCTATTTGATCCACTGGCCCGCTTCTTCGGTGCCGCTCGAGGAGAGCTTTCGCGTGATGAATCGTCTGGTCGAAGAGGGGAAAGTGCGGCACCTCGGCGTCAGCAATTTCGATCGGAAGCTTCTCGATCGGGCGTGTCGGCTCTCCGAGACACCACTGGTAACAAATCAGGTGAAATACAATCTCGGCTATCGAAAACCCGAGGAAAACGGCGTGCTCGATTATTGCAGCGAGAACGATCTTTTTCTGACCGCGTACGAGCCGTTCGACAAAGGAAGATTATTGAAGCGCGAATCGGCGATTGAACCGATAGCCGAGCGATTCGGAGCGACACCGGCGCAAATCATGATCGCCTGGCTTCTTTCCAAGGCGAATGTCGTCACCATCCCGATGTCGTCGAGCATCGAGCACCTGCGCTCGAACTTGAAAGCGGCTTCGATCGATCTGCCCCCTGATGTGTGTGATGAGCTCGAAAAGCTCGTTAATAACACGACATGAATAAGAAGCTGCGCATGATCCAGCTCGGGGTTGGTCCGATCGGAGAACGGATCGCGCGATTCGCCGCCGAGCGCGCGAGCCTCGATCTGGTCGGCGCAGTCGATACCGATCCGGAGCTCGTCGGAAAGGATATCGGTGCAATAATCGAAGACGATATCGAACGGGTGATCCACAGGACCGAGCCCGAGGTGGTAGTTCACGCAACCGGATCGAGCTTCCCGAAAGTGTACGATCTTCTCGAAACGGTCGTTTCATACGGAATCAATATCGTATCCACCTGCGAGGAGCTTTCCTATCCATTCAGACGTCATCCCGAGCTTGCCCGCCGTCTGGATACGCTTGCGTGCGAGCACGGGGCGTCGGTCTCAGTGTCGAGGAGTTTCGACGTCGCGCCGACACGGGAGAGCTCGGACATGTGGGGCTCGAAGAATCGATAGCGATGATCGCCGCAGGGCTCGGGAGGACGATCGACGAGATCCACGTCGATATCGAACCGGTCGTCGCCGATGATCGGGTAACCGGTCGTTTTACGACCGTCGAACCGGGAGACGTAATCGGGCTCCGTCAGCACGCGGGAGGACACCTCGACGGCGGCACCCACAGTGATATTGCAACCGCCGCGGTCATCATCAATACGATTGCGAGAGTCGTGGAAGCGAAACCGGGACTGCTTACGATGATGGAGCTCCCGCCGGCACGGTGCGTGCTCTGAGTTGAGTAGCGCCGATTTTCTTTCGCGATTTCGAAAATCCGACATGGAGGAAATGT
>CAYLZA010000374.1:0-4112 GCA_964387575.1 uncultured Spirochaetales bacterium
CGTAATCGTTGTGCGACATTCCCTCATGGCACGTTATGCAGCCCGAAACGGCGCCGGCTGCATCGATTGAGCCGTCGGGCTGGTATTTCGCCCAGAACCAGTCACCCGCATCCGGATTAAATCCTTCGGCTTTGGCCATAACGGTAACCGAAGCAAGCTCTCTCGACGCGTTGAGGTTTTCCTTGACGATGATAGATCCCTCCGGAGCGATTCTGTTTTCGACGGGCAACGATTCTGAAAGAGCTCGATTGATATAGACACGGTGAAAAGGACCGTGCGGTGCCTGCCCCGGATTGGTTCCCTCGTGTCCGGGCCAGAAAGAGTAGCTTGTATAGTCGGTTTCCTCGGTGATGCGGTTCCATACTGTTTCACCGTCGATTTCGGAGGCCGAAAGCGGTTGAATATCCGGTTCTTCTTCGGGACCGCACGAAATCAGTATTATGAAAACGGCTAGTGTCGGTATGACGAGTTTCGCGAAACGGGTACGAAGGTTCATTAGCTTTCTCCTTGCAGCGGTATTCGAAGCGAAAACCGGGTGCCGACACCCGGTTTTGAGGCGACGGAAACCGTTCCGCCGAGTTTCTTAACCGTATCATGAACAACGTCGAGCCCGACGCCACGGCCGGATAGCTCGGTTGCCTCTTCGCGAGAGCTGAACGCCGGTAAAAAGAGTATTCGTACCAGTTGCTGTTGAGAGACACTACTATCGTCTTTCGACAGCAGTCTTTTTTGTATGGCCGCCTTCCGTATGGAATCAAAATCTATACCGGCGCCGTCGTCGACAATCTCTATTACACAGTTCGAAGAATCATCTTCGGTAAAGCGAAGCTGGATCGTACCCGTGTCGTCTTTTCCGACGGAGACTCTCTCAACACCTTCTTCGATTCCGTGGTCAATGGCATTTCGGATGAGATGTATGATTGGATCCCGTATTGTTCCGAGAAATGGGATCGTATCGAAATCGGTTGAAGTTCGAAGCCGTACGCTCTTCCCGAGCTCTTCGGCAATCTGATCCGTCATTCGTTGAAGGTTGTCGAAAAAGCCACGAATCGAACCGGCAAATTGCTTCTGCATCGCGTCTTGAGAAGCGAACTCCTTGAAACGATTGTTGATTTTTCTGATATTACCGGCTTCGGCGTATAATTGATCGAGTATTTCGCGAATTTCCGTCTGCGCCGCGTCGTCGGCGGTACGATTTCCATCGCGTATATCCGCAAGAAGGGTCTCCGCTTCATTGAGCCGGGTGGCGAAATTCTTCAGCTCCATATAGCGCGCGGTTCCTTTCAACGAGTGAAGCTCACGAAACAATGATTTTATCGTATCCGTATCATTCAAGTTGTCGATATTGTCATCGAGGTTTTTCAGTGCTTTTTCCGCCTCTTCCGCGAACTCGACAAATGCTTCGGGTCCTGAACGGAGAATAGCTTGTATCTGCTCGAGCTCGGATTCGCTCCGGGCACGTTCATGTTCGAGCTCCCGTTCCACCCGCACCAGATCGGTCTTGTCTTCAAAAATCACCATCACGTTTTCAACCCGGCCGTCGTTAACAACACGTTGAAACATAGTATCAATGACGATCTCTTTTCGGTTTTCGTTGGTGCCGACGACCAGCGTCTTGTTCTGGAGCGGATTAATCGATTGGATCATCTCCATATCGGTGCGGATGTTATCGAAAATAAGATCCACGAGCTCGTCGATCTCACGTCTTTCTGCACTGTCGTCGGGGTGATCGGGATAGATAAACTCCGAAAGTGTTCGTCCCGCAATCGAGTCGGTTTGAAAAAGTGTTTCGAGAAATGTTGAATACTGATCGCTGATCGTGTGATCTCTGTTGATGAGCAGTAAACCCTCGTTTATGTTTTCGAGGTATTTCCTGTTCTCTTCGTTTCTCGCCTCGATAACGCTGTTTTGAACCTCGAGTCTGCTTTTTTCCTTCAGCCCGACGAT
Source organism: uncultured Spirochaetales bacterium (assembly GCA_964387575.1). GTDB lineage: Bacteria > Spirochaetota > Spirochaetia > ARS1246 > ARS1246 > CAYLZA01. Next base: position 1,948 of record CAYLZA010000374.1, read on the forward strand.
CATCGAATTGATCTCTGACGCAAGTGTTCCGAGCTCGTCCTTCTGATCGAGCTCTACGCTTTTTTCGAGATTTCCCTCGCCGACCGCGGTTACCGTCGATCCGATGACCAGTAGCGGATTGATAATTGTACGTCTAAGCGCGACTATCATAGCTCCGGCTATTACGAGACCGGCGGCGACGAAAAAGAGGGCAAGCGTATTTCTTGCTCCGGCTATTCGTTCATATATCCCTGCAGTCGATACTTTGTAATGTGCCACGCCGCGGATGAAATCACCGTACCCATGGCAATCGCGGCATTCCGGGAGATTCAGTATCGGAAAATAGAAGTCGAATGCTCGCTCATCCGGCGACTCGATTGCAACCGGGGTATTTGATTCGAGGGTTCGTTGAAAACCTTCGGTATCGATCGTCCGTTTTTCCGCTCGCTCGGTTCCTGTGAAGTAGTCCTCCCCGATGTATTCATTTACCAATTCAATCGTCTCGGCGTCGCTGAACGCGTTGGTACCGTCGGTTCGGTATATTTCGATATCATCGAATTCCTGGATATTTTTCAGATCCCTGAGAGTGGAACGAGCGATCGGAGCTTCCCCGCTCAGCATGATGTTTCGTACCACGTTGTTGAGAATTGCACTGTTTACGGTCAGGTTCTTCTCGGTTTCATCGAGCAGATTGGTTCGCTGATTACGGACACTGATCAGTATCGACACCGCAACACTCGCTCCGAGTATGGCGATAATGATCGATACGACCTTTACATTGATCGACCGTATCTTCATACGAGATCCCTGAGCGAAACATTTACGGTGATCTCTCCTATATCGGACCGAAGCGGAATTGTTACAACCGGTATTCCTTCGGGCCAATGAATATTATAAACATCGCCGGTTACGACCCCGGGAAGCGATATCTCCACACGAAAATCGGTAAGATACTCTTTTGCATTCCCGGCAATGATGTTGATCATCTCTCCCACGCCGTCGATGACTTCACTTCCAAGGGCCTTGTAGGTTTTTCCCTCGAATTTCGAAACCGCCTGAATCGCCGTCTCTCGTGAAAGACTCAATACGACCGCACCTACGGTTTCACCGGCAAGTCCGATTATTGCGGAAACCTCACCGAGCGAGCCCGGATCCTTTCGAACATAGGGTTTTCCGGGAGTGATCGATAATCCGAGATATTCCTGGAAGAGGCGTGTGGAAGCTTTTAAAAAGGGATTGATGTACTTGACCTTCATTGCTTTATTCCTCTCCGGTTATATATTTACCGATCTTTTCCCAGATGAGCTCTCCTTTTATCGGTTTTACGACGTAATTGGTAACCCCGGCTTTTATCGCCTCCACAACGTTATACCGTGCGGCTTCCGACGTGATCATGATTATCGGCGTTTCGGCGTATTGGTCCATGAGACGCAATGTTTTTACGAGCTCGAGACCATCGAGCTTGGGCATGTTCCAATCGACGAGGAACAAATCGATGTTTTCGGTCTGAGCAATTTCGAGCGCTTTTTGTCCGTCTTCCGCTTCGATCATATCGGCATCGTCCACATTGTGCTCGCTCAACACGTTTCTATGGATACGCCGCATTACCCCCGAATCCTCAATTATCAGTATTTTCACATATCCCCCCGATTTAATGTATAGAATATCGTTCACTGAACGCGCCGTGTCAATGTCGGCTACGCGCCCCTTTTCTTACAATATTACTTGCATTAAGTTATGGTAGTTGCAAGGGTAATCGAAGCGAGGAGGGCAATCGTGAAGCTCATCATTTACGGCGCAAATCACGAAACGCTCGATGTGGAAAAACGTGAGCGTGTCAGTTTTGGAGATAATGAGATAGAAGGCGTGCTTGGAGAGCTCACCGGTCTCTCGGGTATCCGGGAAGCCACACTTTTAAGTACGTGCAACAGGACCGAGTTCATTCTGGTTGCCGACGAGCTTGCATGCGTACCGAAAGCCGTAGCCGATTTACTGCGAAGCAAAAAAAACATCGATATAGAAGGGTGGGGCGATTCATTTTACTATTTTGAAGACGGTGAAGCGTCCCGCCATCTGTTTCGCGTTATTTCGAGCCTCGATTCGATGGTCCTCGGCGAAGTCGAGATAATTCGACAGGTAAAACATGCATTTACACTGGCCTCGGAAGCGGAGATCTGTTCTATCGA
>CAYLZA010000375.1:0-4110 GCA_964387575.1 uncultured Spirochaetales bacterium
TCGCCGTATCATCGAAATTCTCGGTCGAGGCGGAGGCTATGTAACAAATCCGGTCCACAATATTCAATGGGACGTACCACCCGAAAACATCGTTGCTATGTGTGAAGAAGCCACAACAATACAAGGAGGAAACAATGAAAAATAATAAGCTACCAAAAAAGACAAGCGGACATACGACACCTCAACCGAGACCGCTTTCACCTGAGACGAATATTGAAAAAGATGTGTCTGTTTTCCTGCCGGCGGACGGAGGAGAGATTTCGACACATCCGTTGACTGAAAAGCTGCGAGCCGTTTCCTCCGAGGTTCGCGTCGTAGCCGACCATGAATTGAATCCAAAATCGTTGAGAAATGCATATGGCCCTCTCGTCGTGATCGGAAATCTAGCGGACTCGAAGATCGTGCGGGAGCTCTACTTCGATTTCAACTGTGTTACCGACAGATGGTATCCCGGCCCTGCCGGTTTTGAAGTGCGAACGCTCATTGACCCATACGGTAACGGATACAATATCATCCATCTCGGGTATTCGGATAAGAACGGTCGGACAAAGGCGCTGGACGCTCTAACCGAACGAATAGGGAGCTCAATACCGTTTTGTAATCACGTCGGGGCACACGGACTCCCGGTCGCTCCGCACGAAGTTAGTCGTATTCGCACCTCCCGAAAGCCCGAGCTCCAATGGCAATATTCTCAGTCGGATGCACTCAGCAAAGGATATATAGGCTATTTGACGGGTGAATCCGATCTAATTGAAGAATTCAACGATGTGATCGACGGTATTGTCGACTATGGAATTCCGCCTGGTGACCATCACATAAAAGATCTGCATCTTCGTATTCACTACATGTTTAATCTCTACCGGTTGCTGGAGACGACGGGATTGGTACGTGAATCGGTCCGGGAGCCGTTTCTTTCGTTTCTTCTCGAGTGGGCGGAAAACCCGGAGCACGGTTTGCACCACATACAGGATTGGCGATACGCCGCCCCCGATTATCCGCGGCAAAACCACGGTCTGCTTCCGGCGCTCGCCTTTACCTATCTCGCTCGTTATTTCGAGCGTTACTATCCCGGCTATGTTAATATCGACGTATGGCTGCAGAATGCGGAACGAGTGTACGATGTGTATTCGAACGGAAACTGGAAACCTTTGTGCGACGGACTTTGTCACGGCTGGTATCTTTCACAACCGGCGATGCTCGAGTATGCGTTTCTCGATCCGAAACGGGCATATCTGGAATCAGGCGGTGCGCGAAAAGCGGCGGAGTGTGCGATGACGGTGGTAAACAACCGGGGCTGGATGCCGACCGCCGGCGATTACAACCCGTTTCGTCAGTATCCCGGTCCGTCGCTCAGGACCGCCGCCGCATGGTACGGTGAAGACCGGTTCTGGTTTGCGCATCAGCTCGCACCTCAATACCGATCTATGAAACTTCATATGTTTTTGACGCGGGCATTCGATGTCGGACTCGATGATTCCTCACCTCCTGGGGAAACCGGTATCAGGGTCATCCCGATCGATCCGCTGGTCTATAACGTATTCGAAAAACACGGCGAGCTCTACACGCACGATGCTCAAACACCTCCTACGGTCCCGATCGAGAGCTCATTCGATAAGGTGGCCGTACGAACCGGATGGAGTATGACCGACGACTACCTCCTCATAGACGGTCTCGGCGGTGGTTCTCACGCATTTGAAGACGCAATGGGAATAGTTGATTACGAGAGAAGGGGTTTGAGTCTGGTCGTTCAGGAAGACGGCCAGTCGTGGTCATCGCCGGAGGATCATTCGGTTCTGACGATCGTCAGGGACGGAATTATCGGTCGTATCCCCTCATTCGCCGCCCTCTGCGAATCCCGGGAGGAAGAGGATTGCTACTATGTGCGAACCGAGCTTCCCGGATACGCGGGAACGACCTGGACGAGAGAAATATGGCTGTTTACCGATCGGCTTCTCCTGGTTCATGACACCGTTCATGCCGACGAATCGGGAATGTTCGCGATCGAAGCGCACTTTCGAATGCCCGGTAATGCCGATGCCGGCGATCGAAGCTTTGAAATAGCCAGACGATCGTTCGAAGGAGAGGAGATAGCGGTGGTTCTTTCGGGAATCGGTTCCGAGGAATTCGTATCGACGACTTCGTCTTTTCCACACCCGCGCTATACACCGAATCCGGGTGAGGTAGAGCCCGCATACGTCGAGGAAAGCCGCATCGAGGCATGGAAGCGGCGATACAATCTGTCGGAGGCGATACTGACACACCACACCGCCCGATACGCGACTCGTATGGAGGCGGGTGAATCGGTTTCATTTTCTCATGTGGTCCAGGGAGTCTGGCCGGGAGAGGAGCGAGCGGAGATTTCAATGCGCGACGGTACGATCGAAATAGCTGCGGGTAACTGGAAACGAACAGTGGTACCGGAAAAGACAGAGAATCGATTATCCGCACATCCGGCTACAAGGAGCGCGGAACAGTCCGGGATCGATTCAGTAAGATTATTCGAAACCGAATCCACGATCACCGATTTTCACATCGAAGATTCTTCGATTTTCTGGGGATCGAATGGGGGAGAGGTCGGTCTACTCGAACTCGGCTCAGAAGAAAACGAGGTACGTGAGAAATGGAGAGTGGATCTCAATGGAGCGGTGCACGCCGTGGGGGCGGTTCGGACCAACACTGCTCAGGCAGGTGGCGACGAATTCTACTGCGCCGGCTATGGCGCGAACGGTGTTGCCTGTATCGACAAGACGGGAACGATTCTGTGGAGATACGAAATCGAGCGAGATCCGACTTCGTGCCCGTGGTGGGAGCTTTATGAACCTTCCGCCGTGGATGTTCTCGGGATACCGAAAGGGGATGGTGGTGAACCGATTTTCGTCGTCGGCTGCGGCGATCTCCAAATTCGGGCTTTCGATCTATCGGGCAACCTCATATGGAAATTCTTGTATGTAAACGGAGTGCCCGCGAACCTGAACGCTATCGATACCGACGGCGATGGTACGCTCGAAATAGTCGCCGGCGGCGAGATAAAGAGCAATCAATCGACGGCGAGGATTCTCAGTACCGACGGATCGCTGCTACAGGAGCTTATCGTCGAAGGGTGGACCAGTCGTCTCACCGCAATTGATTCAACAACACACGAAAACCACACGCTTATCGCCGTCGGTTCAACCCGAGGAGCAACTCTCAGGCTTTATCGGATTCCTTTCGGCCGGCGGGAAGAAACGAACGAAGCGTTCTCGATCCGTCTCGGAGGCACGGTAACGGGACTATGCTTTCTGCCGGAAACGCCATCCGGGCGATCGGCCGGGCAATCTGTCGGGAACACGCGGCCGCCGGACACTCAGGTACTGATAAGCTCCACAACGCAGGGCTTTGTAAGCTGCTGGAGTGTGGACGGTAAACGGCTCTGGAGCAAACTTTACGAATCCGGAATCTCTCATATGGGACGAATGGGAGACTACGTTTTCGCCGTGGAAACAAACGGGCTCGGGTATCTGCTGGATCCAGGGGGACATGAAAAGGCATCGTTTGCTGTAGGAACGAACGTTGGATTCCTTAGCGAGTATGACGGACGGTTACTGTACGCCGATGGTGGAAGAATCGGCGCGTTGCGATAACTATGCCGTAAATCGGTACATATGCTGAACGTATGAGTCCAATCTGGTATCACGTACGATTATCGTGTGTAGACGACGTTTCGGGGCTTCGCTATGGTAACCCAAATTGACGACAGGAAGGCAGCAACGTGAAAATACTCGTATCAATCGAACAATCGGAGCTTCGCGATCTCTTTTTTGACGCAGCTAATAGAAAAAAACTCGAATCGTGTGGTGAGGTGGAATGGAGCTCGCTCTCACGGCCGTACAGTCGCGAGGAGCTTACGGAAAAACTAGCGCATTTCAACGTTTGCGTCACCGGCTGGCACACCGAAAAGATCACCGCGGACATGATCGATCCGGATGTGTTGCGTTGTATAGCTCATGTAGGCGGATCGGTCACGAACATCGTTGGTGAAGACATTTTCTCGTCTCCCGTAAAAGTCATCAACGGGAATGTCGCATTCGGCAAAACCGTCGCGGAAATGACGTTGCTCCTTCTGATTATGGC
>CAYLZA010000376.1:0-4100 GCA_964387575.1 uncultured Spirochaetales bacterium
GAGCATCGTGCGCGCATGAAACGAGCCGTCCCTCCCGGTGATTCCCTGCACCATTACTTTTGTGTTTTTGTCGACCAGTATGCTCATGATTATTCCTTTTCGGTAGTGCGCTTATTCCGCAAACGAGACGACCTTTTTTACCGCCTCGGTCAGGTTTTCCTGTGCCGAAAGCCCTGCTTCGGTCAGGATTCGTCGTCCTTCATCGTCATTGGTCCCGATCAGCCGGATAACGATCGGAACAGGAATGTCTATCTGTTTACGGGCCATGAGGAGCCCGTTTGCTATATCGTCGCAGCGGGTAATACCGCCGAATATGTTGATGAGAATCGCCTTTACTTTTTTGTTGTTCAGGATGATCGAAAGCGCATTCATCACCTTTTCGGGATTCGAGCTTCCTCCGACGTCGAGAAAATTCGCGGGGTTTCCGCCGAAATGCTTGATAATATCCATCGTAGCCATTGCAAGACCGGCACCGTTGACGATACATCCGATATCTCCGTCCATACGTACAAAGCTCAACCCCACTTCGCGGGCCCGGATCTCATCGGCCGAATACTCCTCCGGGTTCTGCAGCTCCGCTATCTCAGGATGTGAGGGTAAGGCGCTGTCGTCGAAGTTGATTTTGGAATCGAGTGCGAGAAGCCTCCCGCCCGAAACCTGTGCGTACGGATTGATTTCCACGAGCGAGCAATCTTTATCGACGAAAAGACGATACAGACGTTGTACCGTATCCCGCGCCTGATCCACGAGATCCTGTTTTTCGAATACCTTGCCGAGTAGCTTATCGAGCGCCTTCTCGTCGATCCCATCGTCGGGGCGTATCGTGAGCTTGTGGATCTTCTCCGGTTCGTTTACCGCAAGCTTCTCGATTTCCACTCCGCCCGCCGCGCTCGCCATGAGCGTTATACCTTTTTCTCCGCGATCTACGGTAAGACCGAGATAATACTCCTTCTCGAAGGTTTCAGACTTTGCAACAAGTACCTTTTCGACCGGCAGCGATTTAATCGTCAACGCGAGGATCTGCTCCGCGGCGTTCCGCGCTTCCGCAGGATCATCCGCAGGCTTTACTCCACCCGCCTTTCCACGCCCACCGACGAGAACCTGTGCCTTCACGACAACCTTCCCGCCGATCTTTTCGGCGGCCGCCTCCGCCTCGGCGGGTGTTTCGGCGAGATGTGCTTCAGAAACCGGGATACCGTAGTCGCTGAACAATCGATGCCCCTGGTATTCGTGTATCTTCATGATGCTCCTCCGGCCTTTTCTTCAGCCGTCTGTTCGCCGCGATCCTCACGGTATTTCTTTATCCTACGCTTTGTGAGATTTATCAGCTTGGTAACCTTTATCTCACGAGGACAAACCCGCGTACATTCGAAATGATTCTCGCACGACCAGACGCCGTCGGGATGATCGAGGATACCAAGTCGCTCCTCGAATCCCTCGTCACGCGAATCAAAGACGAATCTCGCCGCCTGCACGATAGCGGCGGGACCGATGAAATCCGGATTTTTGTCCATCACCGGACAGGCTGAAACGCAGGCCTGACAGAGAATACATTTCGTTGCATCGTCTATCTCCGCCCGTTCTTTCTGCGACTGGACATACTCCTTCCCTTCCTTTTTCTGTTTCGGAATGAAGAAAGGATGGACGGCTTTGTATTTGTCGAAGAACGGTCCCTGATCGATCATCAGATCGCGTTGCACCGAGAAATGCCTGAGCGGTTCGATCGTGATCGATTTACCGTCCTCCTCGACAACGTCCTGTACGAGAGTTTTACACGCGAGTTTTTCTCTCCCGGCTATTCTCATAGCGTCGGATCCGCACACGCCGTGGGCGCAGCTTTTTCGAAACGCGAGTGTCGGATCCTGATTTCGTTTTATGTCGAGAAGAGCATCGAGTATTCTGTCCGTCGGTTCGACATCGACGGTGTAGCTCTTGAATGATGGTTGAGAGTCGGTTTCCGGATTGAAGCGTTGGATTTCCAGCGTCAGTTTCATGCGTTGCTCCTCAGTACACCCGTGGTTTCGGTTGCCATCGACTGGTGTTTACCGGTTTGTATTCGATCGAGACTTGATCGCCCTCGAGCGAGGCAAGAGTGTGCTTCAGCCAGTTGTCGTCGTCACGTTCCGGATAATCCTCGCGTGAGTGAGCGCCGCGGCTCTCGGTTCGGTTGAGTGCCGATTCGGTCGTAACCAGCGCAAGATCAACGAGATTCTGAAGCTCGATTATCTCGAGGGCGTTGTTGTTAAACGAAGTACTTTCATCGTCGGCGGTGAGACGGGAAGCCCGCTCTCGTAGCTCACGGATTTCCGATGTCGCTTTCCGCATATCCTCTTCACGCCGGTACACACCGACGTTTTTCATCATCGTTTCCTGCAGTTCCGCGTACACGTCCGCAATGGACTCGCTTTTTTCGCTGGATTTGAATTCATCTATCTTTTTTCGATTGCATTCCTCGATATCTTTCGCAACGACCGGTGATTCCGCATCCTTTACATAATCAGCTATATTCCTGCCGGCACGTCGGCCGAAGACGATCAGATCGACGAGGCTGTTGGTACCAAGCCTGTTTGCTCCGTGCACCGATACACAGGCGCACTCGCCGGCCGCGTAGAATCCATCGTACACATCGTCCGCCGTTACGACACGTCCATTGACATCGGTCGGTATACCGCCCATCGCGTAGTGCGCCGTCGGCTGCACCGGTATAGGCGCCTCCGCCGGATCGATATTGAGATAAGTTTTGCAGAAATCCGCGATGTCCGGAAGCCGTTTCTCGACGATTTCTCTACCGATGACCGATGCATCGAGATACACATAATCATCTATTTTCCTGTCTCCGCGGATACCACGTCCTTCGGCGATTTCGGTCATGATTGCACGGCTGACTGTGTCACGTGGTGCGAGATCGAGAAGCGACGGCGCGTACTGTTCCATAAACCGCTTCCCTTCTTTGTTCTTCAGTATCCCTCCCTCACCGCGAACACCTTCGGTAATCAAAATACCCATTTGATAGATGCCTGTCGGGTGGAACTGAAAGAACTCCATATCCTCCAGGGGCACGCCGGCACGCGCAGCTACCGCCGGCCCGTCTCCCGTATTCGCATGAGCGTTCGAGGTAACCCGGTACATTCGACCGAAACCACCGGTCGCGAAAAGCACGGCTTTCGCGATGAACAGGTGAATCTCTCCGGTCGAAAGCTCGAAGGTTACTACTCCGCACGCCTTCGTCCCGTCGAGGATGAGATCGATAACCTGGTATTCGTCGAAAAACTGCACATTGTTCTTGATGCACTGCTGATAGAGTGTCTGCAGGATCATGTGTCCCGTTCTATCGGCTGCGTAGCAGGAACGTCGCACCGGCGCTTCACCGAAATTACGCGTATGACCGCCGAACCGACGTTGCGCAATCTTGCCTTCTTCGGTTCTGCTGAAGGGAAGCCCGCGGTTCTCCAAATCGTACACGGCACGAACCGCTTCCTCGGCGAGGATGATCGCCGCATCCTGATCGGTAAGATAGTCACCGCCTTTTACGGTATCGAACGCATGCCAGTCGGGATTGTCTTCTTCCATATTACCGAGCGCCGCACCGATGCCTCCCTGAGCCGCGCCGGTATGAGAACGTGTGGGGTAGAGTTTTGAAATTACGGCGGTTCGGGCATTCGTGCTTGCTTCCAGTGCGGCATAGAGCCCGGCACCGCCTGCGCCGACTATGACCGCATCAAAATCATGTACCACTCCGATGCTCCTTTTTGTGCTTAAACCATGACTAACATCATCAATAATTGTACTAACGGCCTTTTCAAAAAGCAAATAGATGGACCGCTGGGAAACGTTCCGTCGCGCCGGAAAACCTGCCGACAACTGCCCACGCGGTCGATATTTACACGAACGTACTTTTGTCGTAGTGTCCGGCAATGAGTCCTTTTGAGATCGTCATGCTTGTGTGTTTCGGTGCGGCGTGGCCGTTATCGATCTACAAGTCCATTACGTCCCGTGCGGTTGCCGGGAAAAGCCTTCCCTTTTTATTCGTCATCCTATCCGGATATGCCGCCGGAACACTCCACAAGATTTTTTTCTCGCTGGATCCGGTAATCATCTAG
>CAYLZA010000377.1:0-4090 GCA_964387575.1 uncultured Spirochaetales bacterium
TCATTTGTGCTGAATAATACTCCCGGTAAGGCGATTAGCGAAAAAACGCGAAAAAGAGTGCTCGATGCTGCCGGCGAGCTTGATTACGCACCGGACGAGATGGCCCGGTCGTTATCGCTAACACGGCACAGGTCCATCGGGTTGCTCATCTGCAGAAGCCACTATATGCTTTCGGACGCGTTTACGATTACCCTTATCGAGGGCATGGCAAAGGTGCTGAACAGACACCGGTACCGACTCGTTCTGCAGCCGGTTCAGGATGAATGGGCCGATTATTCACAGCTCGCCCGGGATGATAATCTCGACGGCACCGTTATTATCAATCCCCATGCAGAGGACCCCGGTCTTTCCCGGGCAAAAGAGGAGGGGCTACCGCTTGTCATCATCGGTACATTGCGGCAGGTCGATTTTCCGCAAGTCGATATCGACAATGCGGAAGCGGCAAAAACCGTCATCGATCACCTTATCGAATTGGGGCATGAGAAAATTGCGATGATTTCGCATGCCGACAGAAGATATGTGGCGGCCCGTGATCGGATACGAGGATATCGCAAGGCGCTGCGCGAGGCGGGGATAGAAGCGCGTGAATCGTACCTTCGATACGGAAACTTTACCGAAGAGAGCGGTTGGCGGGCCACCGAGGATCTTCTCGATCAGGAAGACCGGCCGACCGCGATTTTTGCGGGGAACGACACCGTCGCGTATGGCGTTTATCGGGCGTTGTGGGCCGCCGGGTACGACATCCCTAAGGACATTTCCGTTGCGGGAATGGACGACGATTTTCCGTCGCGTTTTCTCAATCCTCCGCTGACTTCGATGTCGGTGCCTGCCGCGAGCATCGGCGCAGAAGCGGCGCGTCTTTGTATCGACGGGATCATGGGGCGCGACATGCCGGAAGAGAACAGGATCCTCGTTACACCGTATCTCAGTGTTCGTGAAAGTTGCGGGAAGCCGTAACCTTTGATAGAGAGACGGCGAACCCGCTTGCGATCAATTAACGAATTCAACCTGCACGTTTGAATTGAGTTCGTTCGAGTTAATCCGGCTCACCCGCCGGACCGTGCTCACAATCGCACACACCGAACGGCTCGTATCCCCAGTCGACTCTGAGCTTGGGTATCTCGAACTCGAAAAACCAGCGAATGCTCAACGGATAGCCTCCGTCGGCCGTTTCCGAGACAAAAAGGGCAGCGGTCCCCATCGATTCGTGACTGATACCGACCGGTTCGATTTTGTCGAAGAACTCCCGGTCACCGTGAATCTCGAGATATTTTTCGAGGGCTTCCTGAAGGCGAGCCAACTCCGTATTATGCGAAACGGCAGGTCTTTCCGCGTGGTTCCACGCGGGCCAATCACGGTCGGTGTTTCCTCGAAGCTCCCCGTCGGCAAACCAGATCGGCGCGCTCCAGCAGTATTCGTTGTTTCGCTCTCGCACGCGAAGATACAACCATTTCCCCGGCGGCATCTCTTCGCGATTGAACGACAAAGTTGTATTGAAATCGCGCGTATCCGGATAAAACGATGCGGCTCGATATTCGCCGACGATGAGGTCTATCCGTTCAATCTCTGTTTCCGCGTGTACGGTGAACGCCAGATCGAACGACGTGCCGAGATCGGCGATCTCTCCCATTCTATAGCCTTCGGCGTCCAGGTCGATAAAAATCCGGTCGCCCGTCGTCGCGTATCCCGATCTGGTCTGAAGGGCCCGCCACAACGAGTCTCTATCGAGCTCGTCCGCAACAAGTGCACCGATCGGCCCGCTTCCGAAACCGCTGTCACGAAATCCGAGTCTTTCCCCGCGATATCCGAATCTGCCGCGGAAGGTTTCAACCGCTCTCGGTGCTCCGAGAAGGCCCAGGTGCATGTCACTCGCGCCGGTTATCGCAGGCGTAAAACCCCTTTTGAGCGTCTTTTGCAGCAGCCACTCCGCATTTCCGAATGCGCTCGTGACTTCGATCAGCGATTCGTTTCGCGGAGCGAATTTCTTGTATTTCGGTGTGGAACCGCCGATATGGCATTCGAGAATGGCGTCGGAGCGCTCTGCGTACGCTCTGTAGACATCCTCCGCAGGAGCTTTTTTCGGGAGCGGCGGTTTCGCGTCGTTTTTGAAAAAGAGCATCCTGTCGCCTTCGTTCGGATGCATTTCCATCCCGAGAAACGGCACGTATCGTCCTGGCTCATCGAGATTTTGTACGGTATTGCGATAATCATCCCATATTTCATTCCGCAGATCGTCGTCGGGCATAGACATCGCCCCGACCGCCGCATAATCGTAACGTCCGACGTTCCGCGCCTGGAGATGGCGGGCACGGGGGGTGATTTTGTCGATTCGATCGTGCATGAGGTGCATCGTGCTATCGCCCCATCCGTGGTTGTGTAAATCGCCCCAGTAGACCGACATACCCTCGCGTCTGCACACGATCGGATTGCTCGTCGAGGAAATCCCGTCCCGGCCGTTGGAGCTCGCAGAGATTCGATATACGCCTTCGGACGCAAGCTCCACGTCTTCGATGATCTTGATCCCCTTGTCCTGCGCATCGAAATGTATTTCTTTCGGCAAGTTTGCTATTTGCCCGTCACATTCAAGCGTAAGCTTTCCGGTATAGTCCGCGACAACATTCCGGTTTATATCGAACGCCACCACGTGTATGTCAAAGGGAGTCTCAGGACGTGTCGTTGTAGGAGCGAGCACACGCATCAGATCCAGCTTATCTCTGTGAGTGACGTTGATAAAATAATCATCCGAGACTGATCTCGGGTCCTCATCGTCGTTGTCAGCTTGCAGGAGCACGATTCTTCCTCGCGTCGTTGTCCAGAAGACTTCACTTCCATAGCTGCCGGATGTCATATCCCCGAGACGCACTTCGATCGACTCGCCCGTTTCCCATTTCCCGTTTTCGAGCTCCATCGTGAGGTATTTATCGCTACGTCCGACCGGCGACACCGACCAGGTTGAGTTGCCCGTCGCTGTGCACGAAACATAATCGCGCCGTTTTGGGTGGGTATTCTGGAGCTTGCCCGCCAGTTGAATGTTATATCTCGAAAGCAAGAGACGCGCAGGAGCATCCATATCCGGACCATTGTTTGTTATCGATAATATCCAGGTTCCTTTTGTTCCTGCCGGAAGCGTAATCTCTCGTTGAGATCCGTTTATCGTTGTACCATCGGCTTTCTGAAAACTCAGCGAGATACGTATTGGTAGCTTTTGTGTCATGTTGTACTCCTCGAGATTGTACCCTATCAAGATTGTCCCGGCGGGGAAAGGTGCTGAAGTGTTTTCCATAATTTTCGGCGTACGACCGAAGAAAAACGTAATAATAATAGACGACACCTCCTCAAACAGGAAAACGAACACGGAACAAAGGAGCGTATCAATGCAGAAATACGACGCAGTAATAATCGGATCGGGGCAGGGCGGATTCCCGCTGTCGATTCAGCTCGCAGGAAAAGGATGGAAAACTGCTCTTGTCGAATCGCGAGAGGTGGGAGGTACATGCGTAAACTACGGATGTACGCCAACGAAGACAATGGTGGCGAGCGCTCGAGTCGCCCATGTCGCGAATCGTGCACATGACTACGGCGTGAACACGACACGTGCGGGTGTGGATATGACGACGGTCAGACAACGTAAGCGAGGTATCGTCGACGATTTTCGCGGGGGAAGCGAGCGATACGCCGAACAAACCGAAGGGCTCGATCTGATTCGTGGTGAAGCACGTTTCAACGATTCCCGGTCGATCACGGTAATCGATGCCGATGGTAACGAGACTGCGATAGAGGCGGACCACATTTTTATCAACACCGGTACACGTCCGGCGTTGCCGTCGATTCAGGGACTTGCGGAAGCCCCCTATCTCAACAACGAAACGATCATGGAGCTGGAAACCGTACCCGGGCATCTGATCATAATCGGAGGCGGATACATCGGATGTGAGTTTGGACAAATGTTTCGCAGATTCGGCTCCGATGTGACGATTCTGCAACGATCCGGGCGTTTACTCCCTCGCGAGGATGAGGAGATATCCGACGAGGTTGCAGGCATTTTCGGAGACGAAGGAATACGAGTAATTCCAGGAGCACGGACAAAAAG
>CAYLZA010000378.1:0-4073 GCA_964387575.1 uncultured Spirochaetales bacterium
GTAGCACAACAGGACGAGAATCAGGAGCGAGAGCTCACAATCGAAGAACTGTATTTGCAAAACGCCGAAATTCGCATAATCCGCGAGCAGGCGGTAACGCAGAACAGGGATATGAAACTTTCGGCACTCGAAAATATCCAGGAGATGCTCGACGAAGGTACGCTATCCAATAATACCTCCGAAGCGTACTTTATTCTGGACTATCTCGCCGGTGAGGGTCTTACGCGCCGGATAACGCAAAATAATCGTCTTATCAACTATTATCCCGAAGTTCGCCGCAGAGCGGTAAACCTGCTCGGACAACTCGGGGGCGAACAGGCGAAACAGTCGCTCATCGGGGTTTTGCTTACGGATATAGAGCCGATGGTATTGTCCGAAGCGGCGTATGCACTCGGATCCATGGGTAATAATGAGGACAACGAAGTAAGCCAGATACTTGCCTCTACGCTGCTCTCGCAAAATGCAGTCGAACCGGACAACAACTACGCGTATGCAACACTGCTGGCGTTTGAAAAACTTGCTGAATCAAACAGCGGACTGAACGACCCGTTGGCATTTGAGGCAATCATAGAAATCGCCCAGGGCGCCTATATCAAACGTGTACGCGACAAAGCGGTCGACTTGCTCGACAAGCTCAGGGATTACTAACTCCTGACGCACTGATCCAGGTCGACCACTCGAAGAGCGTTGAGTGACTGCTCTTACCGATCACTCAACGCTTTGTATGCTCGGTCAGTATGAAATTATACCTTGTCGGATACTTCGTTTCGCCAAAAAACCGAGAGATCTTTCTGCTCGAATTGAATTCGTTTTCTGATCGAAAAATTGCGGGTGTCCTGAGGATTGTCGAATCGCACAATACCGAATGAACCGCCTCCGATATAGCATATTTTTTCTTTATTGCGAAGCTCTTCCTCGCGGGAAAGCTTTTTGAGCACACAGTCGAAATGGGCCGGGACTCCGTCCGAAGATACTGCAATTGCGGTTAGCACATCTCGAACGGGTTGTTCGCATATCGGACAGTCCGGAAGTTTCTGAGAAGGCTTGTAGCCTTTGTACCGCTTTCTGCGTTTTCTCTTTCGATTTGATGAACGTCGATTCGATTCCGCCATGTTGCGATCAGTCCTTCTTCATGTTCATGATTTCTTTCGTTAATGTATTTGCCAGTCTTGCGATGGCAATGTCAAGATAGCTTTGATTTCGAATCTTCTTTTTTAATTCGGCCAGTTTTTTGGGATCAGTGGGTTTCGCAACACGTACCATCTTCAGTTATGCTCCGTTGAATACTCCGCTCCAATGCTCTTCGACGCCGTTTTCGCTGCTCAGGAATATCACATCGAATCGTACAACGAGCTCTCGAAACTCGTCGTGCACATGCAAATAGTGCTTTGCAGTTTTTTCGATTCGAGCCTGCTTCTCCTTATTGATGGCGTATTCGAGCTCATCTACTCCAAAACTGTCCCACGTTTTTACTTCAACGAATACGATGGTTTCATTCTCGCGGGCGACGATGTCGATTTCACCACGATACCCTCGGTAGTTTCTATCGACAATCTCGTACCCCTGTTGTTCGAGAAATCGAACCGCACAATCCTCTCCCTTCTTTCCCTTCTCACTCGTATTCACATCGTCTTTTTAGCGCCTATCGCTTTTGGGTCTATAGCTTTTGCGATAAACACGTCTTTATTATTTGCCAGATCCAACAATGGACCATCGTTGTTTAGATGCCGATTGCCTTCCGCATCTACCAGAATACGAACCGCCGGTCGCAATGGTGCGGATCTGTTAATCTTTATGACCCGTCCGATCGCACCGTTGTTGAGCAGCACAAAACTCCCAAGCGGATAGATCCCAACAGCTTTGATAAAAACTTTGAGAATCTCGGAATCAAATCTCCGAGAGTTGTCGTTGAGCAGTTGCCGCATCGCCTTGTATCCGATCATGGAGTTTCTATATGGTTTTTCCTTGATCATGGCTTCAAACGCATCCGCAACCGTAAGAATCCTCGCTTCGAGAGCGATTTTTTTACCCGAGAGCTGGCGGGGATATCCTTTTCCATCCCATCGCTCATGATGTTGGAAAACCGCCAGTCCAACCTCTTCAGAATACCCCAAATCCTTCGAGATTATTTTGTACGAGTGAACCGTATGGGTTCTCATTCGTTTGAGCTCTTCCGGAGACAGGTTCGATTTTTTTTGTACGATGCTGTCGGGGATTCTTACCATGCCTATATCGTGGAGACACGCGGCGGTAGCCAGTATGTAAAGCCGCTTGTCGTCGAGCCCGATATTCTTCCCGAGAACCAACGCGAGTATCGTACAGTCGACGCTGCTTTTGCCGAGCGACGGTTCGGAGCGATCGCTTCTCAACACCAGCGCGATCATTTCGTTTTCGTGATTACCAACTTTTTCGAAGATCTGTGATACGATAGTATCAACTTCGGATCGATCGAAACCCCGATTGACTTTTACTTCACCAAAAATACGATCCATATGGACGACCGACTGACGATACGTCTTTGTCAGATCGGATTCTCCGCCTTTCTGGTCAAGTATATTTCCGATATTCTCCGCAACGCCCTCGAGTGTGGAAAGCTCCGTAATGAGCTCTCCCTCGGTAAGAACCGTTTCGAATCCCCATTTGTTGAGCCTGTCGATATCTTTTTGCCGTATCGTTACGCCCTCGGGAACCAGCAAATGCTCACCATCGATATATACGGGTTTGTCGTATTTGGTTCCCGGCTGTAAATCGGATACATTTATCTTTTTCATTCCGTGCCCTGCGATCTGTATACGTACGCAAGAAGCGTCGCCACTATTTCGAACAATTCCTCGGGTATTACATCTCCCGATTCTACGAGGAATAATGATTCAGTCAATGCTCCGTCCCGGACGATTTCGATTCCGTATTCGCCGGCAATTTCGAGCATTCGTTCGGCGAGAGCACCTTTTCCCTTTGCTACAACGAAAGGCGCCGGCATCCACTCCCTGTATGATAGCGCTGCCGCTTGTTTCACTCGTACTATACCACCGTATCGATGCCGGCGGGACGTGGAGGCTCTTCGTCTGAAAACCCATCGTCTCCCCGTGTAGTTTGATTATCGTCAACTTCAAATCCGAGGTTTCGCAGTTTTTCTTCAAGTTGCTCATCACCGAAATCGCCCTGTAGAAACGAGACCAGACCACGCCGCTTCCGGCCCTCACTCCAGTCTGATGAACGATTCTCATTCGACCGTACCGCTTCACGGTTTTTGTCGGAAAGACGTATCGATGCTTTCCACGTCTTCGTGTCATTTTGAATCGTAACATAGCAAAAATCAAACATACCTGACGCGTCGCGATGCAGTTTGAGCGTTCCACCCGCATCCCACTGTTCTCGACGTACATGGTATGGAATTATAACCCAGTCGTCATGTTCCGCCCGAAGATGATTGAATAGGGAAAGTGCGTCACCGCCCGAATCAGCGGGGGCGCACTGCCGTGTCAATTCTCGCTTGAATTGCTCTTCCGACGGCTCTTTCCGCTTATTTTTGTCTGAGGAGTTTTGCGCGGTCTCGCGTTGTCCGTCCCTTTGGGGCTCCCTCCGATTACCTTCACGATTCTGCTCGTGCCCTTCATCGGTTACATCCAAAAGCTCGTCGATGAGCTCCTGCGACGGCTGGATACCCTTATCGGAGAGTATTGTAACGAGCCGCGCAAAAAACGGATCGGTCCGTTGTCGATGCTGCATGAACGTACGAATCCGGCTGAGTAGTGGCGCCTCCATCGGCATCCCGCTTCGCATCATCGCGTTGACGATGGTTCTCGAAAGCGTATCATTGGGCACGTCGAGATGTTTCAGCGCCGACGCCGCAGAACGCTGCAGGGGCAATTGTTTCAGTACGAGCGTGGAGCGGTTCCAGCCGGCTTTGAGCCGTAACACCATCCCCGGTCGAAGAGTAACATCGGATCGAACGTCTACGTAGCTGTTTCGAATACCGAGTCTATATCTTCCGTTTCCGAGAGAACGCAGAACACGTGTAGTGAGAATATCACCGGACCGCACGTCCGATTTCAATCCTGCGACATCAGTCG
>CAYLZA010000379.1:0-4067 GCA_964387575.1 uncultured Spirochaetales bacterium
ACGGCGAATATCTGCCGCTATTTGAAAGTGAGGAGTTCAACGCATGCGGCGACGAACCGTGGGAGCTCGGTCAGGGCGGATCGAAGACTCGCGCGGATTCGGACGGCGTCGGTACGGTGTATCTCGATTTTATTCTCAAGCTCAGGGAGCTCGCGCTCAATCATGGAAAACGAATGAATCTCTGGGGCGACATCGTATTGAAGCATCCCGAAATAATACCCCGGATTCCCGCAGATATGACGATGCTCAACTGGGATTATACACCGGACGGACGAATGATGGTTCGCACCGGTGAGTTCTCGGAAGCTCGATTACCGCTCGTTTGCTGTCCCGGAACAAACGGGTGGCAGAGCCACGGTACGAGAATAGGGCAGGGCTTCGACGATATCAGAAGATTTGCAGAGATCGCCGTCGAGCATTGTGCGGAAGGGCTGCTCAATACCGATTGGGGTGATGCCGGTCACAGAAATCCCATCGGCGTCAGCATGCACGGTATCGCCTACGGAGGCGCCTGCGCGTGGAACACTTCGCACGAGCTCGAGAGGAGCAGAAGCGACTTCCTCTCGGCTTTTACCTTCCACACGTTTGGTGATCGATCGGGAAGCCTTGTTCCGGTGCTCGAGACGATCGGTGATGATTTCTATGGAAACTGGGCGTATCATGCACTTATCGAAAAGCTCGGTGAGGCGCGCGGGTTCGGCGAAGGGTTCTGCCGGGCGAATCCCAAAATCGATTCGATCGATCATGACGATAGTGATCTGGAACGGAAACGATCGGAAGCGGAACGGCTCGAAGTGCCGTCGGCGGACGCTTTCAGCGTGCCAAAACCGGAGTCGTCATTCGAGCATATGATGCTCGACGAATATGAGCTTGCAGCGCGCATGAACAGTGCCGCGTGCTCTCGGGCTATGCTTGCGCGGGCGATACGAAGCGGAAACAAATCGGACGCAGCTGAGCTTCAGCGACACATAGATGAGTTGGAGCGGATTCGGGACGAGCTCGAAACGACCTGGCTGGTTCGGAACAGATATTCACGTCTCGGCGACAATCTTGCCGGTTTCGACGACGCGATACAGGACACCCGTTCATATCTGTAGCATTTGACCCGACCACTCTCGAGTGGTCGGGTCGGACTGCGCCTAACCGATGTGGGCCAGCTCTTCCTTGATCCCTTCGACGAGGTCGTTAACTAATTGGTGGAAATCGGTAATTTCAGATTTTTTGAATCTAAACCCGATGGCGCCCTCATGTCCCCCGCCGTTTTGTATAGAAAAACGGTTGAGAATCGCCCGGACATCATAGCCTTTGAATTTATGACTCCGTCGGACCCGGAACTGCACGAGATCGGAAGAATCCCGAAGATCGTAAAAAGCCACCAGGCTCAGGAATCGGGTTGCTTCGGCAATACTATCGGCGACCGACCGTGACACCGATACGATCATGTCCGAGTCGAATTTCGCGAACAGTTCTTTTGATTCCTCATTGTCGAGCGCAACATAACCGATCGGTCCGTCGATTTTTCGCCTGCTCGAAAGGAAATCGAAACACGCCTCTTCTCGTTCCGAGAGACGACCGAGCTCTTCGAACACCTGTTCTTTGTTGGAAAAGTTCCTGGCGTTCGTCGTTTTCTTCGTCAAGAGCTCGTTGAACATTCCGCTGAAGATATCGTAAAACCTTCGCTCCCTTCGTGATTTCAGAAACTTTCCCATCTTGGAGTCGCCGATAATGCCGGTAAGAACCGAGAGCACGAAGTTTCTCGAAAACAGATCGTGTATATCGAACGCTTCGAGAATACGGGGACGACTGCACAGCTTGAGCGCGGCCAGTCCTACGAGCTCGCACGCCGAGGATGCTTCGGTTACCAGCGCGTAATCGGGATCGCCTATGTATTCACTATCCGCCTCGAGGTGATGGTCGAACTCTATCGTGATCGAGCGCTCATCATTCATGAGCTCTTTGATTGAATCGGTTACCACCAACATGTCGGGTTTCGGAGTATCGCATGCCACCACCGTATCGTAGGTGGGGTAGCCTCCCTCGAAGCTGTCGACGACAGTGATAGAGTTATGTTTGCAAATATTTACCAGATATTTGAAATGCTCGTGCACATCACCGGGTAGATATATGGTTGCGTCTTTCTGGAACTTCGATACGAGAAGCGCGAACGAAACCATCGACGCCAGGCAGTCTTCATCGGGATGCGTATGACCGACCATGACAAATCCTCGGCGATTCTGCAGCGTATCGAGGATGTTCCAGGTAATATCGTTCTTTCTCTTGATAGAAGCAATGGTGTTTTTACTCATTGCGCCCCCTGTCTCCGGCGGTGCGAACACAATTCCTGCCGGCTTCTTTTGCCGCATAGAGTGCGTCATCCGCGGCTTCGCGAAGCTTCTCGATGGCCTCGCCGTCCTGAGGAAAGGTCGCTATTCCCTGGCTGGTGGTTACCCGTTCGACCGGGCCGCCGAGGTCCTTGAGCAAAGTGATCTCGGAGGTCTGTAGTCGTATCCTTTCGCATATCTCGCGTGCGGTTTCGGTTTCGGTATCGGGGAAAATTATATTGAACTCGTCCCCGCCATAACGGGCGGCGACATCGTTTTCTCTCAAGTTGCGTCGAAACACATCCGCAGCCGCGCAAATAAGCTGATCTCCGACGTGTTGTGAATATGCGTCATTTATGTCATGGAAATAATCGAGATCCACCATAACCAGACTTACCGGTGTGTTCTGCTTTTTTGCCCGTAGCAGCGAAATACCGAGCGCTTCATCGAGATATCTGCGATTGTATAATCCGGTAAGCTCATCGGTGGTCGCACGTTTTCTTGCTTCCTCTCCCCATTGGACGAGATCGGAAAGGAGCGCATTGGTATTTGCAAGCCGTTTACGCGTGGTAAGAAACATTCGCCTGGTTATCTTATATGCGGCCTCAGGGGCGTCTTCCTTGAGCGAAAAAAAGTCGTCTTCTCGAAGTGAAAGTACACTACTCGGAGCTTTCGCGTAGCACGTGGCCGATCTCGGCGCGCCGTCGAAAATCGACATTTCTCCGAAAAACGATCCCTCTTCGAGCTCAGCTACATCAAGCTTTTTGCCGTCCGCCAGTTGGACCTGTGCTGCAAGCTTGCCCGATTCGATGAGAAACAGCTCTTTTCCCTCGTCGCCCTGTTTAACAAGAACGTCTCCCGGCGACATGGTATGATGCCTGAGGTACGGAACGATGCGGGAACGTTCTTCATCGCTAAGATCTTTGAAAATCGCAATGCGGCCGAGAACGGAGCTGAGTTTATCATTGTGCCCACTCACTTCTGTCTCCTCCGTCTGAAAGAACTTCCATCATCCTGTCGAATGCACGAGTGACGAGATCCTCCAGATCGTTATTCGCAGAATCGTAACGGCCCATGCCGATACTGACGGTTAACGTGTACGGCTCGCCCTCGGTGAATTGAGTAATATCGGCGTTACGCACCTTGGAGAGAAGCGCTTCCGCGCTTTGTTCTGCTTCTTCGGTGTTGAAACCGGCAAACGCGATGGTAAAGACGTTGCTTTTATACCGCATTGCCGTCCCCTTATCTCCGGCGCCTTCGGCTACGATTTGCGCAAGACGTGCGAGAACCGCGTCGCCCGCGTCGTGTCCGTACGCATCGTTGATCGTCTTGAAGCTGTCCGGTTTTATCATCACTATCACCCCGCCATCGGATAACCGGGACGGAACTTCTTCTTTGAGAAATGTCGAATTCTTGAGCCCCGTGAGCTTATCGGTCATTATTTCGTCTTTCAGACTTTCCACCCACGGAGATTTTTCGGAGATCAGCCGGTTGGCTTTTCGCATCCTCGCGCCGACTTCGCGAAGCATCCGTTCGGCCACTTTTTCCCCGACTTCGGGATGATTTTCGAATACCGATTCCAGATCGACGCTCTCGCCGGGGAGAAAGAGAATGGTCGACTCGTTTTCGGCGTACGCGCTGGTGTTATTCCCGGTACTGCCGAAAATATCGAGCTCCCCAAATGTTTCTCCATCGATAAATCTGGCTACGGTTTTCTCATGCCCGTCGGGATCGGCTTTTTTTATT
>CAYLZA010000380.1:0-4035 GCA_964387575.1 uncultured Spirochaetales bacterium
CATTCCAAATGAGTTTATATACGAAAGAAATGTAACTTAACTATAAATTCAATCACGGGATTGAACATGGAAAATTCGAACGGTGGAGATTCAAAGAAGAGCATCTTACAATCAATCAAGGGCTTTTCGAAAAAGAACCATTACTTCACGATCGAGCAGCTCCTCGATATCGAGAATCTGTGCCGCTTCTTTTACGCGGGATTGAATCTCCTGCTTCGGATATTTACGAATCTTCAACCCGAATGCCATGTTGTCGTACACCGACATGTGCGGGTACAACGCATAATTCTGGAATACCATGGCGATATCCCGATCTTTCGGGGGAATGTCGTTAACGAGCTTTCCATCGATGTAGAGCTCCCCCTCGGTAATGTCTTCGAGCCCCGCAACCATCCGCAGGGTTGTGGTTTTACCGCACCCGGACGGACCGACGAGGACCACGAATTCCCGGTCGTTGACGGTGATGTTCGCGTTATCTACAGCGCGTACGCCTCCGTCGTAGACCTTGCCGATACCTTTCATTTCGACTGTGGCCATAAAAATCCTCCAAATAAGTTATCCTATAAGCCTCATACTATATCGAAAGTCTCCCGCTGTCAACGAAAATGAGGTTACGGGTGCGATTTCAACGATGGGTTAAATGGGAGGGCAGAACGGGCCTGAGCGTCGCCATTCTTGAAATCGAACCCGGTGTTATTCGTTTGTTAACTGCCATTCTTTTATCAGCGTTTCGAGCGGTTTGCCCTCGCCGATATCGGATTGTGCGAGCCACGGGTAGACAACATCCTTTTTGATCTGCGGCCATGTTGCGGGCACGGGCGGCGGAAAATCGAGTATATCCGCCGGCGGGATCCTCGTGAGCAGAAGCGGTACGACGCCGGTCAGCGCATTCCGGTTGACCGACGACAATGTGGAGAACCCCTCTGCGATACCGAATCCACGGATTCGTCTGTATCGATCGAGATCGAGAAGCTGTGCCTGGATTTCAGGGTCGAAGAGCCAGGTTATAAAAGCCTCGGACGCTTTTTGGTGCTTCGATTGTGCATGACGTCCTGCAAAGACGATGTCTTCATTGACCGGGATCGTTCCGTCGACAGCGAACCAGCGAAAGTCGAGGTGAACCCTGAACTCCACCGGAATCGTCAAAAATTGTTCAATGGTAACGAATGAAAACCGGATACGCCGGTCGGAAACGAGCTTGTAATCGGGATCGTACATGTATTTCGAGTGAAAGAGGTTTTCCGCCTCAGTGCCGTTGTTGAGCTCCTTCGACCACTGCCGAATGTAATCGACTGCTTGATCGAGCTTTTGTTGATTCCACGCGGGCAAGCCTCCAGATGTCTGATGAAAGTCGGCATCGAGTGCAGAAAGAACGGTGTACGCTGCCTCCGGCTCCCACCGAAAGGAGTACCCCATCGTAGTCGCGCTTTGTTCTTTCGTGTATTCGCCGCTGAGCGTGCGGAGCTGGTCCAGGTTCAACACCATCGGATTGTTCATCGCCGTTCCTTCCTCGGTGTGAAAGAGCACGGCCGGTAAATCGAATGAAAGCGGGAGTAGCAGCTGTTGATCCTGAAAACTCCCCAAGGCAAGAGCGGAGCGGTAAAACTCAGCGCTATCTATTAGCTCCTCCTCGAGCAACGTGTCCATCGGCGCAAACTTCGTAATGACATTTCGACTCGCAAGTCCTCTGCCGACAAAGATATCGGCGTTCGTCTGCGTTGATTCCGCGTATCGCCACGGGGTGTCTCTGTATACGACTTTTATCTTGTATGATTCGAACTCTGCGTTGAACTGCTCCGCATAGGATAATACCTGCGGAAGATTCGTCACCAGAACTGCTGTGCCGCTATTTGAAAAGAGTCCGCATCCTGCTACGATGATGATAGGCATGAGCACGAAGATACATCGGAATCCCGTAGCAATTTTCATGTTGTGACACTATGTCCGCCGATTCCAATTGTCAATCCCAACAACGATTCAACCGCTATAGCCGCTACCTCAAAAACCGATACGGCGAACGGGTCTACAGGATCGGCGTAGATGCCGGCTTTGGTTGTCCTCATCGGAACGGCGGGAGGTTCGCCGGTGGGTGCACGTACTGCGACGAGCTCGGCTCGCGTGCGGCGTATACACGTGCGAATGAAATCACAGCCGTCTCATCGCCGGAGGACACCGACGTTGAGCCGATGAACGGGGCGTATGAAAGGGTTGACGCCTCCGGACCGGTGCTGACCGAGGGGTTAAAGCAATCGATCAACAACCAGGTATCGAAAGGACGGGAGTATCTCCGCCGGCGCTACGGAGCAACGGCATTCATCCTCTATCTTCAGGCGTACTCCGGAACCTACGGGAATATCGATCGGCTTCGAGCCATTTACGATTTCTGTCTCTCTCTCGGTGAATTCAAACAATTCATCGTATCGACCCGGCCCGACTGTTTTAACGACGAAATCGCCGAGCTTCTTTCCGGATATCAAACACCGGAGAGAGATGTGTGGATCGAGCTCGGACTTCAATCGACGTGTAATGCCACGCTTTCGAGAATCAATCGTGGGCATACCGTCGAGGATTTTCTGTCGGCGCATCGGATAGCAACGGACTATCGGCTCAAACGGACGATTCACATAATGGCCGGTCTCCCGGGAGAGGGCCTGGAGCAGATTGTGGAGACTGCCCGCTTCGTCGCCGGTCTCGGACCGGACGGACTGAAGATCCACAACCTGTATATTCCCGAAGGGGCGCGCCTCTATCGGGAGTATCTGCGTGGGGAGCTTTCGGTTCCTTCGATGCAACGCCATCTCGACTATGTTGTCCGTATTATCGAGGAGATTCCCCCGTCGGTCGTCGTCATGCGTGTGACCGGTGATCCCCCCTCGAAAATACGAGTTGCACCGCGACGCCCGATACCTAAAAGCCTATTCTATTCGTTGCTCGATAAGGAGCTTGCAATACGAAACTCCTTTCAGGGGAAACGGTTCAGCGATAAGAATGGTTAGGTGACCACTTTCGCGGCGGTTTCGTAGATCTCTTTGTAAAGCGGTCGAATATTCTCTTCGACAACGCTCGAGTACGCTACTCTCAAGAACTTGTCCTGGATAGCGATCGTTCCGATCTGCCGATTATGCAACAGCTCGGTGCGCAGATCCTCGGCGTAATTTCCTTTTACCCGGTAGCTCATGAAATAGCCCGAATTGAACGGGAGCGGATCGAGAATATCCGCCGACTCTTCTTCGACGATTGAACGGACTATCGAGTATCGCTTTTTGAGGGTATCGAAGTATTCCTGTTTCTCCGCCTGGTAGGTGCTGCTCTTCATTGCCTTTTTGATGAGGGTTTGCGCCGGTCTCGAGCTGTTCGAAATCGATGAGCGAATTGCACCGAGAAGCTTCTGTTCAATCGCTCTGTATTGCTGTTCGGATACACCCGCCGCGCCAAACGTGGCAAAACCGATTCTGAAACCCCATACAAACTCTTCTTTCGTGGCGCCGTCGACTTTTGCGGCGAGCACGTTTTCATGCGCCCCTGCAAGACGCGCGAACAGCGATTGGGTATAGGTGGCGGTCTCGTAAAACAGTCCGAAGTATGCATCGTCTATGATGACAAGGATCCTGGTTCCTTGCTCGGCTTGTTGTTGTATTGCCTCTACAATTCCTTGCGCTTCGTCTACGGTCGGACTATACCCGGTCGGATTATTCGGGAAGTTCAAAACAACGACGAGTTTTCCGTTTTTTTCGCTCGTTGAAAGCGCCTTTTTAAATCCCTCGAGATTAAATCCGGAGCCTTCAAAGAACGGAAACGGGACGATTCGGGCTTCTTTTCTCACCTCGAAGATCAGCCGGTAGTTGCCCCAGAACATGTCCGGGATCAGCACCGGATCGTCGGGATCGACGAACAGATCGGCCAGTTGTGCGATTCCGTTCGTAAGACCCGGAACAACCGTCGGAATACCGAACGGCGTGTCACCGATGTCTGGGTTCTTTTTCTTGATCTCATTACGCCACAGCTCACGCAGCTGTGGATCGCCGGCGTTCGGAG
>CAYLZA010000381.1:0-4032 GCA_964387575.1 uncultured Spirochaetales bacterium
TTTCGGATATTCTGCCGTCGGGTGTGTATGGTAAATCATATATTATTATGTGCGAAGACAGACTGTGTGTCGTCGCCGACGAATCGCTTTCAGCTTCCTTTGAGTTTTCCGAAGTAAGCGAGATATACAACCGTGATTTTGTCGGAAACGGCGTCGTCGAAGTTCGAACGACCGACGGCAAGAGAAACGAAATAGCACGATATTCTCGGACGTTGTCGGAACCGGTACAGGAACTGACGCGGATTATCAATAGAAAGCTCGGAAAAAGCGATTACGAAATCGATGAGGAAGCGGAATCACTCGGAAAAATGTCCGGTCCGAAACAGGATGCAGGGACATACCGGTGCCCGACCTGCGGATACCCGTTGGCTCACGAAGGTGATGCGTGTCCGAGGTGCTCGAAAAGCCGAAGCTTCATTCTGCGGATGTCGAAATACGTTAAGCCCTACTGGCCGCTTGTTCTCGGGGGATCCCTTCTCTCGGTTTTCGTTACCGTCGCCAACCTGGCTCCCGGCGAGTTGGTTCGATGGCTCGTCGACGGGGCGATAATGGCGGAAGGATTGGACGATGCCGCGAAATTCCAGCGGCTTTTGCTCATCGTTGGTTTGTTTTTCGCTCTCATAGCGATGAGGGCATTGTCTCAGCATTTGCGAATCAAGATCATGGGAACACTCGGGACGAATGTCGTCAGATCGCTGAGGATCGACACTTATCGTGCGCTGCAGCGTCTTGCCCTGAGTTATTACGACAAAACGATGACCGGGCGTATCATGGCACGGGTGCTCGGGGACACCCAAAACGTCCAGAATTTTATCGTAAACTCGTTGCAGGTTGCCCTTATCAATCTGCTCATGATCATCGGGATCGGAGTCCGATTATTCACGTCGAATCCGATGCTCGCGGCCATCGCGCTCGGTCCGATTCCGATTGTGATATTTATCGGCCGGTATTTTTCGCGCAAGTTCAAGGGAGTTTTCCGTGCCGTCCGTCGTAAGTACTCATCTCTTTCGGGTGCCGTAGCTGAGAGTGTATCCGGGGTGCGAGTTGTAAAGTCATTTGCGCAGGAAGATCAGGAGTTTGAAACGTTCGAGTCGAAAAACAAGGATTTCTACGAAGCTCAGATATCCGCGGTAAATACCCGGGCCAGGTTTCAACCGACGGTACTTTTCAGCATGACCCTGGGGACGATCGTCGTATGGTTGATCGGTGGAAGAATGGTGATCGACGATGCTCTTACACTCGGATTATTGATCCAGTTTATCACCTATATGAACCAGTTCTATCCTCCGATCCAGATGTTGATGCAATTGACCGAGGTGTATCAACAGAGTGCAACTGCGGCCGAACGTGTTTTTAATATTATGAATATGCCGTCGGAGCTTTCCGATCACGATCGCTCGGTATCGCTCGAAAATCCAAAAGGAAAAATCGAGCTGAAAGACGTTTCATTCTCCTATCAGGCGGGGGAGAGAATCCTCAAGAATATCAATCTGACGATTGAGCCCGGGCAGATGATCGGTGTCGTAGGACAAACCGGATCAGGAAAATCTACGCTCGTCTCGCTGGTCTGCAGGTTCTACGATCCGACGTCGGGGTCGATTTTGATCGACGGAGTAAATCTCAAAGACGTAAAGATACAATCGATACGCAGCAATATCGGCATGGTGTTGCAGGACACCTTTCTCTTTGCCCGAACCATTAAAGAAAACATCGCATATGGAACTCCTGGTGTCAGTGACAAGCAGATCATCGATGCGGCCAAGGCAGCGAATGCACACGAGTTTATCATGAACCTTCCCGACGCATATGATAATCAGGTTGGTGAACGAGGCGTCACATTGTCCGGCGGAGAAAAGCAGCGAATTTCAATTGCGCGCGCGATTCTGAAAAATCCGTCGATATTGATACTCGATGAGGCAACCTCTGCGGTCGATTCCGCAACCGAAGCTTCGATTCAGGAAGCAATGGATCGGTTGGTGAAAGGCAGAACCACTATTGCGATTGCACATCGGCTCTCGACGCTTCGAAACGCCGACAAGCTTATTGTCGTAGACAAAGGGGAAATAGTAGAGGAAGGATCGCACGATGAGCTAATGGAGAAAGGCGGGCAATATGCGGATCTCGTCCAAAAACAGGCGGATTTCGCCGAGCAAATGATCAAGTAGAATACGGGAGGGTACATATGAGTGCTGAAGGAGCTACATTTATTCCGGCACGTGAAACGAAGCTGCTTCGATCCGAGACCGGAGACACTTACACAACAATCGACGGCAGGGATCGTTTTATCGGACATGTTCTGAGTGTCTTTCCGATATCGAATAAAGATCATTTTATATCACTTCGTGATGAGCACGGTGTGGAAATCGGCATCATCGAGCAGGCACATGAGCTCGATCCGGATTCAAAACGTATTATGAAGGAAGAGCTCGAACGTTCCTATTTTCTGCCTCAAATAGAGGATATCTATACCATAGATGATCATCTGAACCTTTTTACGTTTCACGTTGAGACCGATCGCGGACCACGGGTGTTCGAGGTGAGAAATCCACGGCAAAACGTGCGATCCGTCGGAGGGGGCAGATATATCATTAAAGACGTCGACGGAAATCGCTATGATATTCCTCGGCTCCGAAACCTCGGCCCGAAGTCTCAAAATCTGATGACCGAATTCGTATGAGGAGTAAAAGGAAAACCCGATGCCCGAGGCGGTGATGCTCGCAGGAGACAAAAAAGCAGCAAAACGAATCAAGAACCAGAACAAAGCGTTTCTTATGTTTCGCAATGAGCCGCTTTTTATTCCTGTTGTTCGATCCTTACTCGAAACTCGCGAGATTACTCGAATCGTTATCGTCGGTCCCGTCGAACGGTTGAAGCAAAGCCTCGACACCTATATCCCTCGGAGAAAACGGGATAAGGAGATTGTCGTCGCCGATCAGGGAACGAATATTCTCGAAAACGCCAAGATCGGCTTTCTCTCTACCGTACGATCCATAAACGACGACAAAACCAGACCTGCCGTCGCCGATTCGGTGTTCGACTCACTCGTCGGATCCGAGCTCGCCGAGCATAGCGTGCTCTATCTCTCATGCGATATCCCACTCGCAACGTCGTCTGAAATCGCACAGTTTGTTTCGACCTCCGACATGGAGACATACGATTACAGCATCGGATTGACGACCGATACAGTGCTCGAATACTACGCACCTACCGATGATACCCCCGGTATCAGTATGGAGTATTATCATCTCAACGATTGTCGCTGTCGGCACAATAATCTGCACTACGGAAAACCGTTGAAAGTTATCCGAATGCGCTATGTAGAACGAATGTACGAGCTTCGCTATCAAACGCGGCTCGTAAATGTTCTCAAAGCGATACCACCGATTCTTTCAACCGGGATAGACTTTTTTTCGATACTCAGGCTGTTTCTCAATCTCCAGCGTGCGCGGAAACTCTCGAAACGAAACGATACATCCGCATACGAGACCGTGAGAAGTAAGAACCGGTTGGACCTGACTCTTCACTACTCTTTGAAGCGTAGTCGGGCTTGCTCGCTATGAGATCATATGATATATGTGATTTCCTGAACATCAAGTAATGGCCTGAGGTGTCTGTATATGTAACTGCTGAACCGAATCCGATGATCTCTACCCTCGCATTTGTAATCGGCTGGCCAAAGCTGTCAAATACATATCCGTCAAACTTGCCGTCACAATCCGGATCATCCGAATCAATGAGGCCGTCTCCGTCATCATCTGCAGAGTTCCAGCAGTCCTCAACTGTCTCTGCCCATTGGTCGCACTGCTCCATGACATCATCCTCATCCACATTCATGAAAGACCATTTAAAATAACAGGCATGTTTATCCACGCAGTTGTCAGGCCTGTAGCAATAAGCAGTATCTGAACTGTTGCTTTGGCAAGAGTAGAATGTGCCGGTCGTCTCATCATAGTCGTCTTCCCATGCTGTGTTGTTCGTATCAACTATAACCCCATCATGTTCATCACAGGTATCGCATATGTAGATCGGAAG
>CAYLZA010000382.1:0-4030 GCA_964387575.1 uncultured Spirochaetales bacterium
AGCATTTGAATTATATGATGATCGGTCTTGCGAGGCTGGATCCGGTGCTCGTCGCGCGTTCGCTCTTGCGAATGGGGCGGGTCGAAGGCAAAGTTCAGGAGGAAGTGTTTGAGTCGACGGTACACGACTATATCGAGGAAAACCTCGATAAACCGGTCGAATATATCGATATATCAAAAAGCCTCATCGATCTATTGCAAATGGTCGTGGCATTCGGGATACATCTTCCGACGAGGCTTGTTTACGTAGCAAAAGTGCTTGGAAGTTTGCAAACGATCGGTGCCGGGCTCGACCCTGAGTTCAGGCTACTGGATTATTTGCGTGACTTTGCTCCGAAGATTTGGAGTAATCTTCTCGCCTCACGACGCACCGGGAACAAGCTGCTGGTTTCAGGGATCAACTGGAGCGATGCAATACTACAGGCTCCGGCGTTGCTGCGTGACGCCGGAAGATTTCTTCGTGAACGGGAGCTCAAGCTTTATGCCCCTCAGGTGGAGGCAGTCCGGGAGACCTACGATAAGATCAGTTTTCGAACAGTATTCGGCCTGGTATTGTCGGCATTATTGATCAGCTCCTCTCTCATCGTTCTGGCGGATATCGAGCCAAAAATCGAAGGAATCCCGCTGTTCGGAATCCTGGGATTCGGAATCGGTGCGCTGATGGGGATAGGTTTTCTGTTTATCGGTGTCATCAAGCTTTTCAAGTGGAGGCACAAGTAGAAGATCATCTCCCTACGATCTAAAAGGGATGCTACAAATATGAACAGCGTATTGTTACTACTATATAGTAGCTCTGTTGCAAAGACGATAGTGTTCGGTGTTGCGGTATGTATATATGCAATAACCGCAGCCGCCTTTGCGCATGCCGAGTGCCCACCGGCTTCATCCGAAATAGAAATAGGTGCGCATACACAATACTTTACGATGGGTTCCTACGATGACCCCGGAGAGATATTCAAGCGTCCGCGTGCGATCACTGATCGTGCATACAAGGATTTTTCTTCAGGTGAGGAGCACGTAGTGGGAGAGGTCGATTATCACGCAGTCTATCCGGTCGATCTGAAGTATTATGCGGACGCACTAATGAATCTAGACGGGCAAAAGCGCATACAGCCGAGGGTTGTAGGTAGCAGCGTTTTGTGCTCGAACGAACGTATCGTGCCGAATTATTACCGAATGCGGATGACGGTGCAAATCAAGTTTCTATTTTTTCATTCGACCTACGAAAGTCTGTTTAACATTTATATCCACACACCGTCTCCGGAAAGCGAATACCGGCAGGTGATGACGCTGTACGAGTCTCTCGACGAAAAGCTCGTTGTATCGAGAGGAACCTGGTTTTTAAAGGAAATAGAAGTGGATGGGCGTACGGCGACCTACGTTCGCTACTACTACAAAAACGGTTTTACCTCGGATGCGGGCGGTCTGAAGATGGTTCTCAAGCGTTTTTCAAAACGTCAGGTCAGACAGACCATGAACAACTTCTACAAGGAAGCCGAGCGGCTCGAGCTCGACGAGTAGCAGCCAATCGCGGCAGCAATTTGAGCGGTTGATTAAAATTTCAGTTAGGATCTCCCAAAACTATTCGGGTTGAAACCGAGACGACCTTGATATAGTCTCACGGCTATCTCCACCGAAAATCAAAACGATGTGGATGTACTCGGTGTGTGTTTTATGCGGGAGATAACGCTGTGATTTCGATACCCAGGACCTTTCGGTTTTTCCGTAACGAGTTGACGATACCCGATTCGGTTTTCAAGGATTCGATTCTCATTCTACAGGGCTCATTGATCCAGGCGATCGGGTACACGGTGTTTCTGATACCAAACAAGATTATACCCGGTGGACTGTACGGGGTCGGAACGGTTTTATTGCACCTCTGGTCGATTCCGGTGGGAACCGCGGTTTTTCTCATGAATGTTCCCCTGCTTTTGTGGGGGATCAAGGCTCTGGGGGCCAGATTCGGCATGAGAACCGTCGCAAGTATCATCTTGACCTCTGCCTTTACCGATATCATTTATTTTCTGTTCGAATCGCCGAACCTTACCGACGATCTCATGGTACAGGCGATCATTGGTGGCATTCTCGTTGGTTACGGCGTATCGAGTGTATTCAAGACGGGAGCGACTACCGGCGGGGTGGAGATTGTCGGTCAGATTTTCAACCGCAAGCTCAAGCTATCGATCGGGCGAACAATACTCTTTATCAACGTTGGAATAATCGGCACAGGGGTGTTATTTCTCGGCGATTTGTCGATGGTAATATATTCGGTCGTCAGCGTCTTTGCGATTTCCAAGATGATGGATGCTTCGCTCGAAGGGATATCGTATTATAAGTTGCTTATAATCGCGTCGGAGAAGCACGAGCTCATATACGACCAGGTGCATAGTACAATCAAAAAAGAAATACATTATGTGTACGATTCGAGTAACTACAAGAAAAAACTTATGCTCACCACGCTTTCCAGGCGCGAAACAACCTTTCTGAAGGAGTATGTGAAGTCGATAGATGAAAAGGCTCGGGTAGTAATCGTAAACGCCCAGGAGGTTATGAATACGAGAATTTGAGCCTCTATGCGGGCCCGGATGGAGTCGATTAATCCGAAGTTGTCAAAAGGAAACACACCGGTGGCTCGGCAGAAACGAAATGTATCGAAATGATACGAACGCTCCGGAATGACCCGTCTGTGAAGAAATAGACCGACGGTAAGTAGACCGTTCGATCATCTGCAACGGGAGATCAACAGGCTCTTCGACACCGATTTCTTTGATCGCGATCTCGCCGAGTTCAACGGAGACTACATACCTCGAGTAGATATCGAGGAAAACGACGATACGGTCACCGTATCGTGCGAGCTGGCCGGTGTGGATCGCGACGACGTAGATATATCGGTTTCCGGCCAGAATCTGACGATCAAAGGCGAGAAGACGCACGAAGACGAGAAGAAAGAGTCCGACTACTACCACACTGAAATGTGGCGTGGAGCATTCCAACGGACCATCTCGCTTCCCGACTTTGTCGACGCCGATAAGGCGACGGCCAATGTTGGCAAACCCGGGAAACATCCCCGGGTTTTTTCATGTCTTGACGTTTTGGTCGGCTGATTGCCATGATATACGGGGAGGGGCGTTATGCCGTCCAGGAAGAAAAATCTGTACGAGATTCTCGGCATAAGCAAGAATGCAAACCAGGATGAAATCCATGGTGCGTATAGAAAGTACGCCAAACGCTTTCACCCGGATGCGTCGGGGGGCGAACAAAGCCACGAGGATTTTCTCGCGGTTAACCAGGCATACGAAACATTAAAGGACACGGAAAAACGACGCGAGTACGACAACGAGCTTGCGCGGCAGAAGCGCAGAGGGGGGAACAAACGTTCGCGTTCATCTACATGGTCCCGTCCGTCTGCTGATGATATCGGCGAATCGTTTTGGAGAGAACAGAATCGATCCGGAATGTGGAACCGTCCAATGCGCGAAAACGAGCAGGAAACGCGTGATTTTTTCCGAGGTCGAAAACGAGGGGCCGGTCTGTCAAGCGTGTTCGGCGGGCTTTTTAGAGGAATGTTCGAGAGAGAACAGACGAGCTATTTCTCGGAAGCATTTTCCGCGCCGGAGGCCGCTTACGACCTCGATGTTCGGGTAACTCCTGAGGAAGCGAGGAACGGGTGTAGCTCGGTGATTCGCGTTCCGATCGAAATCGAGTGCTCGGTCTGCAACGGCGAAGGGCTTTTGTATAGACGTTGGTGTTGGAAATGCAACGGTACGGGAAGGCTCATTCAGGAAAGCGGTTTCAGGCTTCGTCTTCCTCCAGGGCTTACCGATGGAATGCGGCTTCGCGTGACCGCCCAAACTCCCGAACCGATCGAATTCCGCGTAACCGTACACGTAGCGTAGTCCGCGTTTTGCGATGCCATAGCGTATCGATATATAAATACGTCACCGCACCGGCGGTCATAAAAATCGCTCCCCCGAAAGCCAGCAGTTCTCATTTTGCACCCTCGCCACGGTTTGGATCTGCATTGCATGAGA
>CAYLZA010000383.1:0-4019 GCA_964387575.1 uncultured Spirochaetales bacterium
TCGGCGACGTGGTTGTGGCAGGAAGCAGTGTGTCGGAAACGGTAATGCTTCTGATCGATTCGGGGATACGTTCTCCGCAATCAAAACGTGAAAAAAAGTCGTAGGAAGAGATGCTTTTCGAGTCCCGCTGCTCGAGCACGAGCTTGTCGATAATGCGCTCAAAAAAAGCGTGGCAACGATGATAACGAAAGCTCTCCCGATTGCCCTGCTCGAACCATCCCGAAAAATAGTTGATGAACGGATGTGCCCGTCTGTCGAGCAGTGCATGCGTAATAAAACCGGCCAAATACGCACCGAGCTCAGATGCAGGTAACATGGCGTTCTCCCGTGCGGCAAGCGTTGCGTGTTTGACGAAGGTTGCATATCCCTCGTTATGGAGCAGTCTGCCGAATATCAGCCCTGACGGTTTGGTTCTGTGGTTGTGGAGATAAAAATCGGGACCTTGCGCACCGAACACCAGATATCGGTCATATGGCTCGAGCGTCTCGAGTAGCTCACGACCTCCGGCGCGCGTTAACGCATCACGCGCGAAAACCTCGTGGGTGATATGCGACGGCATCAGCTATCGTGTAACCTCTTCGGCATCTTTTTGTGCGAATGCTATGAAAACCGGGTAACCGCCGTTTTCATCGCGATCGATCTCATATACCCGTTTGCTTTCGATCGCTCTGAATCCGGCGTTTTTCATGGCCGAGAGCATCCACTCAGGATCGAATCCGTGATGATGCACTACGACATGTCCCGAGTGAAACGAGCCGTCCTCCTGCTCGAGATCGGCGACAACGAGATACCCTCCCGGATTCACGATTTCGAAAAAAGTGCGTAAAAGCGATTCCACATCCTCCACATGATGAAGCGTCATTGCCGTGACCAGTAGATCGAATCGGCGGTTCTGCAGTTGGTCGCTGGTTAGATCGTGCTGCAGTGTTTGAATATTTGCGCCGCTTTTTTGTCGCTTTTCCTCGATCTGTTTGAGCATCTCCTCCGAAGTGTCGACGGCCAGGACCGATCCGACCGAATCGACGAGTGAAAATGCAAGCAATCCCGTTCCGGAACCATAATCGAGCGTCGACATGCTCGTGTCGAGTGGTATCGTTTTTCGGATAGCGTCGGCAATCGCCTTTGTTCTTTCGAGCTGAACCGGATTCGCATCCCAATCCTTTGCGAGCTCATCGAATTGACTTTTCGTATTCACGGTGCGTTCCTCACGTACAAATAGATACAAACCCGTAAGCACTACCACGGCTCCGGTTACCGTCAGGGCGGGGGGTATCTCGATGAATATAATAACGCCGAGAATAGTCGCAAAGACCGGTTCTCCGAGAATCGTCGTAGAAACGAATGCGGTCTTGAGATACTTGAGCGCCCAGTTGAAGAGCGTATGACCGAGAATCGTACAGAAAAACGCCATCGCCGCGAACAAGAGATACTCTCTCGGCGGGTATCCGAGGATAGGTATCCCTCCGGCTATACACATAATTATGAGTATCACCGCGCTGGTGGTGTATACGATCATCACGTAGTCGGTTGCCGATACCCGCCTGCGGACGAGTCTTCCTATCAACATGTATCCGGCGACGGTAACGGCGCCTGCAAGTGCGAACGCATCGCCTTTGATTGCTTCAGCGCTGAGACGAATATCACCGATCGAGAGCAGCGCGCTTCCGGCGAAAATCAGCGCGATGAATCCGACCGCTCTCTTCGATACCCGCTCCCGATGGAGCACGAGCCCGCCGACGAGAACGAAAATCGGCTGCGTATTGACGATAACCGTCGCGCTCGCAATCGTCGTAAGATCGAGCGAATGGATCCATGCCGCAAAATGAAGCGCGAGAAAAGCGCCGCTTACGAGACAGAGCCCGAAATCTCTTCCGTTCGGAGGAGTACAGGTTTCGTCGGACCCACGCCGCCGACCGGGGCGCCTCGAGCGGCTTTTTCTTCGAAGATGCTGCATCAGATAGAACGGGAGCAGCATCAATACGGTTATCGACATGCGGAGCGCGGCGACCGCGAGCGACGGTGCATCTGAAAGCCGTATAAAAATCGCCGAAAATGAGGTGAAGAACACTCCGGCAAAAACGACGAGCTTCGGTTGTAAACGATTCACGAGGGCCTATTATGAGTATCGCCGACCGTACATGCAAGCACACCCGTGCGCTCCCCGGGGGGCGGGCGGCGGAAAATCCCCGCTCCGTTGAACCACCCGGAGGCGCACGTTCCCGAGTACGGAATCGCACAATATGCAGAATCCACAGAAATAGGATCACTAACCTTGAAAGCCCTTATGGGCTTCATTATCTTTGCGCTAATGAATCGGCCCGAAAGCGCTCAACGTACCGAAGTAACCCTGGATATGGTATATCAACCGATCCGATCGAAGCTTCTTCGGGTCGAAAAAGATATCGAAGAAATTCTCACAAAGAAATTCCCGGTCACCGACGAAATTTACACCTACATATTCAAGAAACCGGGAAAGATGCTCAGACCCGCCCTCGCATTGCTGGCGGCAAACACGCTCGTCGATACAACAGGCAACGACACGATACCTTCGGAAAAACTCATCAAGCTCGGTGTGGTTCTCGAGCTGCTGCACAATGCAAGCCTTCTCCACGACGACGTACTCGACCGTTCGGCAAAACGACGAGGGAGGGCCAGCCTGAACGCCGATTATAACGACAAAATTGCAGTTCTCGCGGGGGATGTACTGTTCTCGAACGCGTTCGCGATACTCGCCCGTTCCTTTGAACAGGAGATAACGATTCCGATCACCGAAATAACTTCCGGTATGTGCAACGGAGAAATTCTCGCCGCGAACAGCGAGGGAAGCCGAATAGACATAGAGGACTATTATCGAATTATCAGATTGAAAACCGCCGAGTTTACCGGAATATGCTGCTATGCCGGCGCCCTGTGTGCAAACGGCAATAAAGAGGCGGAACTGTTGTACGAGTACGGAGTACATTTCGGGCTTGCATATCAGATTCGCGATGATTATACCGACGGCGACGCGGAGCATGTGGATGGTTTTTCGCCTGCGCTGATCGATCGTCATATACCCCGAGCCCGACAGGTGCTCCGGAAACTCGATTCAACGTGTAACGCGACCCCGCTTCTCGATCTGCTTACCACCGTTTTTGCGTCCAAACCGGTTCCCGCCTGATTCCACACGCAAGCCGCCGTCTACGGCATCGGTCCGATCCGGAACGATCGTACGGCTGTTTCTTGAGATCGCCGCGCAAATTCGGTATAGTTTTAGTCGACATTAAACGGCAGCGTAGTCTGCAAAGGGAACGAGAATGGCAGAAAATCTCCCGGTTTTTACTCCTGAAGAACTGGAAAAATACAACGGGCAGGATGGAAATCCTGTATATATTGCATATCAAGGTCGAGTGTATGATGTAACCGAGAGCAAGCTGTGGCGCACCGGAACGCACGTCAAGCGGCACAGCGCCGGATACGATTTAACCGAGCATTTAGCCGACTCGCCGCATGGAGAGGAAGTTTTTGAACGATATCCGCATATCGGTTTTGTCGAAGTAGAAAAAAAGCAGGAGCTCACACCTGAAGAAGAATACGAGCACCTGCCCGGTTTTGTTGCGCGATTCCTGGCCAAGCATCCGTTTTTCGAACGACACCCGCATCCGATGACGGTGCACTTTCCGATCGTTTTTATGATTGCGGCTCCGATATTCGCGCTGCTCTACTTGATTTTCGATGTTCACGGGTTTGATATCGCCGCCTTTTATATGCTCGGTGGAGCCGCGCTGTTTTCACTCGCCGCAATTTCGACCGGATTTTTGACGTGGTGGATCAACTACATGGCCCGTCCGTTGCGATCGGTAATATGGAAAATCATACTTTCATCGATCGGGTTACTGATATCAGCCGGTGCATTTATCTGGAGGCTGGAAGATCCTTCCGTGCTTCAGAATCTCAGCGGGACTAACGTTGTTTATCTCGTGCTCGTTTTGACGCTCTTTCCGCTCGTATCGATAATTGGATGGATAGGCGCAACGTTG
>CAYLZA010000384.1:0-3783 GCA_964387575.1 uncultured Spirochaetales bacterium
CCACCAGGTGAATCTGATTGACCGAATAAACCACATCCTCGGCGGTCAGATCGTCACCATCGGACCATTTGAGACCGTCCTGCAACGTAACGGTGAACTCGAGCTCGTCATCGGAAAGCTCCCAGCTTTCGGCCATGCCGGCTTGCCACTCGAAGTCGAACTGGTTGCGTTCGAAAACACCCGCGTACATCTGCGCAAGTATATCGGTGGAAGATGTTTCCTTCGCGACAATATAGTTGAACGACTTCGGATCGCTCCCGAAGCTCGACATGACGAAGCTGCCGCCCTTCTTGCCTATCTCCCAGCCTTGGGTTCTGTCGATCGGAGCGAGCCCTTCAAAGCTCGATTCCTCGACCTCTTCGACTACCTCTTCCTGTGGACCCGCGAACGTCAGGATTGCGGGAACCAGGAGAAGGGTAACGATGAGTAAAAACGTGAAACGTTTCATTACGTAACCTCCTATTAGGTTTGCTCGTATGGGTAATGGATTACTTTAGCAGATGGAATAAGCCGATGTCAAACAAAATTAATCCGATCCGAGTGATCGTAACTGTAGCGAAATTGAATATTTATACGGTTTCGAAATCGGCTTGCGAAGCGGTACGACGGGCCCGTTTGATGGTTTTTCTGAATCGAATACCGTTCAATCTGGTAATCAGCAGACGGGGCGCGTATGCTCCGAGCAATCTCAGTATCTTGTTCAGCAAACCGGGCACGACGATTGCCCGCGACTGAGACGCGCCGTGGAGCCCCTGAGCAACCACATCATCCGGTCGCATTCGTACGAGCCGGCCCACGAATCCCTGTGCGTTGAGACGAGCGGTTGTGTCTTCATTCGTCGCTACTCCACTCGGGCAGAGTGCGGTGACGTTTGTTCCGCTGTTTCGGAGCTCTTCACGCAGGGCAAGCGTGAAATTCAGCACAAACGACTTGGAAGCTGCATATACCGCCATTTCCGGCATCGGATAAAACGAAGCGAGACTTGCTACATTGATGATCGTGCTCCCGGCGGATCGCTGTAATAGCGGGAGCAATCGACGCGTAAGCGATACGACCGCGCGGATATTCAGATCGACGACAGACTCCATCCCCGAACACGTCGTGTCGGAGAACGCTCCGGGACACCCGATCCCCGCGTTGTTCACGAGGAAATCGATGAACATCCCGCGGTTTTCCATCGCATATGCCGATTCGATTATACCTTCTATTCCTGTGCGCTGTGTCAGGTCGGTTTCAACGTATTCAACGGGAACGCCGAACGATTTCGAGAGCTCTCGTGCTACAGACGGAAGCCCGCTATCGGGAAGGGCTGTAAGTAATACCCCGCGTCCACCTCGCGCCAACTCGTGCGCGAATGAACGGCCGATTCCCGTACTTGCGCCGGTAACGACGGCGATGTGAGTA
The DNA here is from genome assembly GCA_964387575.1 of uncultured Spirochaetales bacterium. Lineage (GTDB taxonomy): Bacteria > Spirochaetota > Spirochaetia > ARS1246 > ARS1246 > CAYLZA01. Next base: position 1,405 of record CAYLZA010000384.1, read on the forward strand.
ATGGCTTGACCGGTTGTATGCTGCGAGGCGATCATGAATGCTCGATCATCGGATGTATGTGTCGTAATATACCTGCAGCATACACGAGAAGCAAACCCGCACTATCCGACCGGCGGTACCCGTAGCCTGCGAAGAAAGTGGGAACGGCGCAAAACACCCCGGTCCGGGAGAAACAGCGAAAGCCGTGAAAGATATCAACCGTAATCAACCGGAGACAGCTCAAAACAGCAGGATACCGATTTGCGTGATAACCGGGGCGGCATCCGGGATCGGTCTCGCGGCTGCGAAGTTACTTGCGGCACGGGGATGCTCGATTATCGGCATCGGCAGGAACCGGGAGCGATGTCGTGCCGCGGAGAAAATCGTTAACGATTATGCCCACGAATACGAATCGACCGGTGAGTCATTTTCCGACGCCGCGGGTAACGAAAAGTCGCAATGGCCGGTGATCCGCTATGAAATCGCCGATCTCTCGTCGCTCGAGGAGATAGCGTCGCTGGTGGAGCATCTCGGAAGCAGCTTCGATCGGATAGACGTTCTGATCAATAATGCCGGTATATTCGCATCCACCCGCAGTCTGTCGAAGGAGGGGTATGAGATGCAGCTCGCGGTAAATCATCTTGCCCATTTCCATCTTACCCGATTGCTGCTTCCGTTGCTTGCGCGATCCGACGATCCCCGGGTAATCAGCGTCAGCTCCGAATCTCACAGATTCGGACGCATCCACTGGAACAACCTGCAGCTCGAGGGTGTGTACAACGGTGTTGCCGCATACGGACAATCGAAACTCGCAAACATACTGTTTGTGCGCGAGCTTGAACGGAGGTATCGGGAGAGTCATGGAATCCGGAGTTTCGCGGTAGATCCGGGGCTGGTAAACACCTCGATCGCCGAAAAAAACAGTAGATTTCTCGTACGTCTGGTGTGGCGAATCCGACGGAAAAAAGGTAGATCTCCTGAGGTACCTGCAGATACGATCGCGTATCTTGCGTCCGAACCTGGTCTCCCCGAAACGGATGGACACTACTGGCACGACCGCCGCCCGAAAAATCCGGCGGAGCATGCGCTGAACGACGAAGATGCAGAACGATTGTGGCGTATCAGCGGAGAGCTCTGCGGGATATGATCGGATGCATCGTACACACGCCGGTCATTTCCCGGCGCTCCACCCACCAAGTGTACATACCATCGTCGTAGTATTACATTGTAATCCATTGGAGTGTTACGATGTCGGTGAGAAAACAGGAAACGATTACGTTCAAGGTCGACGAAGATCTGGCCGGTATCATAAAGCGACTTCCGAACCGATCACAGTTTATTCGGCACGCGATTCTGAATATGCTCGAAAACACGTGCCCCCTTTGTCAGGGAACCGGAATTCTCAATCCTTCGCAAAAAAAACACTGGAACGAGTTTTCAAAGGAGCACGAATTGCAGAAATGCGAGGAGTGCAACGAGCTCTATATGGTGTGCCGCAACGAAACTGGAGCATAGGGCGCTACGATTCGGGTGCGTTGTTCGAAGAATCGAAGATAATTTTTCGTACTATCGTGCGGATGAATATCGCGATGAAGTAAATTGCCCCGGCGACGACGATTATCATCGAACCCGACGGCAGATCGGTCGAATAGCTTACGCCGATACCTGTCGTGGTAAACAACGCGGTAAAAAGCGCGGAGAAGATCATCATCTGTTTGAGGTTTTTGACGAAAAGGCTCGAAACTGCCGATGGAATCGTCAGCAACCCCGTCGCCATACCCACCGCACCGGCCATCGAGCTGATTCTCCGAACAACTACCTGTGCGCCGATGACGCCGAAGGAGATGCTCGACAGAAGCCCCGCGATTATCGCGTATCGAATGAATGGAACCTCCGGATCGGTGAGTGCTTCAAACAGCTCGATCACCTGTCCGCCCCCACCGTCGTTTCATGATCGACCATCCGCATATCATCTTCGTACAGGTTACGTATCATATCCTCGGTTACTTCGGCGGTCGGATGGATTTTCACCGTCTTGTTGACGCACAACACCGTGTCCACGGAGCGGGAAACGAATCCGAGATCGTGTGTGATGAGGATGATTGTGAGCCGACTGCCCAGATCGGTTAAAATCGTCGAAATACGTTGTCGAATTCGATTACCGGATTCTCCATCTACTCAAATGCCTTTTGAATACGATTCGCTATGGTCCTCATATTGTCCATCCAATCCGCCGCGAGCGGATCGATCGGGACGACCGAGCCCTCGATTGCATCGGCGATTACCCGCGCGCTCGATTCCGAGAACTGGGGCTGTACAAAAACGACCCGGGCGTTTTCCTCTTTTGCCTGTTCGATGATTTGTTTCAGCTCACGTGGTGTCGGTTCTCCGCCGCCGGTC
>CAYLZA010000384.1:3793-4006 GCA_964387575.1 uncultured Spirochaetales bacterium
ATCGCCACCTGCTTCATACCGTATTCATGTGCGAAATATCCAAAGGCCGGGTGAAAAACGAGGAGTGTTTTTCCTTCGAACGGTTCGAGAAGCTTTTGAAGCTCCTTATCGAGCGCTCTGATGTCGCGTTCGAGCTCTCTGAAGTTTTCCTCGTATTCGGAAGCGTGATCCGGATCGTATTCGACAAGGGCTTCGCGCATCGTGCCCGCTATC
>CAYLZA010000385.1:0-3996 GCA_964387575.1 uncultured Spirochaetales bacterium
GCCTCGAACACCGCCCTGACGAACTCCGAACCCACAATGAGGATGTCGGCGTACTTGTGCAGCTCGATCGCCTGATCATGTGCCGTTATCCCGAATCCGGCCATCAGGACCGATCCGGGCTGCCGCAATTCAGTAAGGAAATCGCTTACCTCCCGATTAAGCATCGAACGGGTTCCGGTTATCCCTACTCGTATAGCAGCATACAAAAATGGAGATTTCAAGGCAAGTATCATCTTTATACGGTGCTCACCGGCGGAGGGGGCGACAACGGGAACGACAGATAGGTTGATCCGCGCTCCTGCATCGTACAATCCTTCGTCGAATCCGGGAGCGAGATCAGGCACGATTATACCGACCGCTCCGGCATCGGCACATTCATCGACGAAACGATCAATCCCCCGCGCAAACACCATTCCGCCGTAACTCATAACAAATACCGAAGTGTTCAGCTCTCGTACCACACGCCGGACGAATTCGAACCCCTTATTAACGGTGAAACCGTTTTCGAGCGATTTACCGCATGCCGCCTGGATTGCGGGTCCGTCGGCGGTCGGATCCGAATACGGGAACTGGATCTCCAGGTATTCCGCACCACCTTCGACGAGCCCCGAAGCGACTTCAAACGACTCTTCAAACGACGGGAATCCCGCCACCAGATGTGCCATCAGCCGTATCTCATTGTTTGGGCCGTTTTGTGGGGCACGCCGCGGAGCTCGTTCATCCATGACGTTCGGCCTCCTCCGAGAGAAAATCGGACCATTTGTCGTGCTGAACGATCGGGGCGGTAATAAACAAATCCTTGTCACCACGGCCGGACATGTTTACGACGACCGTCTCATCAGAGCTCATTTCTGGAACGATTTCGAGCGCCGCCGCGGCGGCGTGGGCGGATTCGAGTGCAAACACCACGCCTTCATGGCGTGCGAAAAAACGCATCGCCTCTATCGCTTTCTCATCGCAGGCCGATCGGAACTCCACCCGCCGGGTTTTACCGAGGTTTGCCAACTGCGGTCCGATACCCGGGTAATCGAGCCCTGCCGAGACCGAATGCGTCGGCTGCACCTGGCCGTCCCGATCGAGCAAAAAGAGGCTCTTGTATCCCTGGACGATCCCGGCGGCTCCGGCACCGTTCATCCGCGCCGCATGGTCCCCGATACCGTCGCCGCGTCCTCCCGCTTCCACACCGATCAACCGCGGCTCGCTCGACTCGAGATAGGGAGCGAAAAATCCGAGCGCATTCGACCCACCGCCGACGCACGCTATCAACACATCCGGGCGTACTCCTCGTTCTTCGAGCTGGTCCTTCGTCTCGCATCCTATAACCGACTGGAGCTCGCGAACCATATCAGGATACGGTGACGGTCCGAGCGCGGATCCGATCAGATAGTGGGTGTCCGAAAAGGACCCCGCCCAATCGCGAAGTGCTTCGTTTACCGCGTCTTTGAGTGTCTTCGAGCCGCTTTCCACCGGAACAACTTCGGCGCCGAACAGCTCCATCCAGAACACGTTCGGTCTCTGCCGGTTCATATCGACCGATCCCATGTAAACGACGCAGGGAATTCCGAGCTTTGCGCATACCGCTGCGGTCGCAAGCCCGTGTTGCCCCGCACCGGTCTCGGCGATTATTCGGCTCTTCCCCATCCTGCGGGCCAAAAGCGCCTGGCCTATCGCATTGTTGACCTTGTGTGCCCCGGTGTTCGCAAGCCCTTCGAGCTTGATATACAGCGATGCGCCCCCGAGCGCTTTTGTCGCGTTTTCCGCGTAGAGGAGCGGGGTCGGTCGTCCCACGTACTCGCGCCCGAGACGTTCGAGCTCCCGGGTAAAATCCGCATCTGCTATGGCGTTTCGATATGCCTCCTCGAGCTCCTCGAGCGGTCTTCTGAGCACTTCCGCCACATATCTACCGCCGAAAGATCCGAAATAGTCGTTGTAGGTTTTCATTTACTGTTCACACCGGCCGATTTCATCGAAATATGATTTGAGCAATTTCCCGTCTTTACACCCCGGTTCGCTCTCGAGCCGGCTCGATGCATCGACCAATTCAGGCCGATACCCCCGCACAACCTCCCCGATGTTGTCCGCCCCGAGACCTCCCGCAAGCCACAATCGATTCGTCTCGGCCGCCTTCTCGATCAGCCGGTGATCTATGCGCTTTCCCGTTCCACCTCGGACATCCTCGGAGTAGGCATCGACGAGCACCCGCGGAGACCGATACCTGGAGATATTTGCCACATCTTCGGCGTTTCGGAGTCTGAGTGCCTTATAGTAGGGGAAGACGTTTTGATAGCATTCGTCGGGACTCTCGTCTCCGTGGAATTGAACCGCATCGATATGACCCTCTTCCATCAGATCGACGACATCGGTGGGAAACGTCTTTCCGGCTCCGCTTACGACAACCGCTACACGGAGCGCATTACCGAATAGTCGTTCTGATATGCCGCGGACCGTATTTGCATCCACCCGTCTCGGAGATTCGGCGAAGATGAACCCGAGCAGATCCGCCCCGAGCATCTCCGCCTGCAGGGCATCCTCCTCGGTCGTAATTCCACAGATCTTTACGAGTGGGAGGCCTTTAGCGCGCTTACATGCGCTCCGCTCGGCCACAACAGGCCAGAATCTATTTTCTCGTCCGTTCGATTCGTGATATGCGGAAAATCCGTTGATAATCGAGCGAATCGTTTCGGGATTCCGCATCACCGACTCCCCCACGAGCACTGCATCGAATCTCCCCGACGCCGCCACGGCGGCATCTTCGTCACGCCACACCCCCGACTCGAACACGCGTCGTGTCTTCCAGTCTATTGAGCGACTGAGCTCCATCGGGGCGAGAAGATCGACCCGGAATGTTTCGAGATCGCGCGCGTTACATCCGGTACACACCGACTGTACGTAACGGGCCTTTTCGATATCGTCGTTATCATGAACCTCGACGAGCGGCGTCATGCCGAGCATCAGAGCTTGATCGTGAAGCCTTTTCAGCGTATCCCGATCCAGAATCGAGGCGATAAGCAAAACCGCGTCTGCTCCCGCCCGATAGCTGGTCTCGATATCATCTTCGGAGAGAAGAAAATCTTTTCGCAGAAATGATATGTCCGAAAAATCGCGTTTCGCGTCGATCAAATCCCGAAGACTTCCGGAAAAATAATCTTCCTCGGTCAGTACGGAGATCGATCGAGCACCATATTCGATGTAGCGTGCAATCTGTTTACGAACATCGACATTTTCATGAATCGCCCCGCGCGAGGGCGATTTACGTTTGATTTCGCAGATAATCGAAGGTGGCCCGGCGAACGGAACGAGCGGTACTTCCCTTTTCGCCGGCACCTCCGCTCCGAGCGCAACTCCCTCGGTTTTGATTCGCTCCCGTCGTCGCGCGACAATTGTATCCCGAATATTCATGCCCCGGCTCCGGTAGCTCCTTCAGCACTCCCGGCGGAGTCGGCGCTACCCTGCCGTGCGGCGCTCGCCCCGCTGCCGGCGTCACTCGCCCGCGCCGCCGCGGGAGCAGACGTCGCTTTAGCCGTCGCCGCCTCCTTCAGCTCCCTCGAGAGCGTCACGATCTCCTCGAGCTTCCGATTTGTCGTTCCCGAATCTATCGCTTCGAGCGCCTTCTCATATCCTTCGCCGATCGTCGAGACGGCGCCGTAGATAAACATCCCCGCTCCCGCGTTGAGACAAACCGCCTTTTTAATCGCTTCAGTCGTGCTCGAGCTCTCTCCCGAGAGAATCCTCCGGGCCAGCTCCGCGTTGTCGTCGGCCGCTCCTCCCCGGAGCGACTCGAGTGGAAACGTTCCTCCGATTATCTCATCTGCGGATACGGTCGAATGCTCTATCGCCCCGCTCTCATCGGCATATGTCCAGGATGAGCTTCCCGATACCGAAAGCTCATCGAGCCCGTCGGCTCCGTGCACCACCGCCACCTTCCTGATTCCGAGCATGACCGCCGCACGCGCGAGCCGTTCCGCGAGATCGCCGTCGTACACGCCGATGAGCTGA
>CAYLZA010000386.1:0-3994 GCA_964387575.1 uncultured Spirochaetales bacterium
GCGGGTGCCTGCCTCCGAAGCAGAACCGTTGCGATCGAAGCGCCGGGTATTTCGAATACTGCGGATGCCGGCCAAACGCCCGGCGGATCCGGAGCGCGAGTTTACGTTGGCGGAAGCCAGAAAGACCTATGTTTTCTGGATTTTTGCGCTTTCGCTCGGACTGAACGCCTTGTTCGTTACCGGTACGACCTTTCATGTGGTCTCGCTATTCGAAGAAGACGGGATGTCGAGAACGACCACAATCGGTATTTTTCTTCCGGCTTCGATTATTTCGGTTATCGTCAGATTCGGTGTCGGTTGGTTGAGCGACTACATTAGACTCAAATATGTACTTATGATTCTTCTCGTTTCACTTCAGCTGAAGCCGCGTCCTTTGGGCGCGGTTTCCGTTTGCGGCTGTGCCTTTCATGGTTTGTCCGGTTTTCCGCGGCTTCAGCAGCACCGTAAGCCCCCAACGGGGGCGCTACCCACAAACCGCCTGACCACACTGGTGTGGTCAGGCGGTTGTTGATTCGTTATCGCCGGTGCCGCAACAGCGTTTTTGTCGACTACGGTTACCGTGTGGTTGTTGATTCTCGGAATCGGCGCAGGCGGCGGCGTGGGACTCTTAATGGCGATAACCTGGCCGCGCTACTATGGTCGCTCCCATCTCGGCGCAATCAGCGGACTGGCGATGGCAATTCAGGTCGCCGGGAGCGCGGTTGGCCCCTATCTTTTCAGTCTTTCCCTCGATCTCACCGGAAGCTATGCGGGCGCTGCGTGGGCCTGTTTATGCGTCGCAGTCTCACTGCTTCTGCTGAGTTTTCGGGCAAATCGTCCGAGCGGCATAACAACGATGAATCCATAGCCCGGATTCCGGGGCGTCCGATAGAGCGGTCGGCCGCTTACTTTCACGGGCGACGGGTTGGTCAGGTAGTTACTTCTTATCCGATTTGTCGATCTTTTTCTTCAGCTTCCGGCTCGGTACCTGACGCGAAGAATCATCACCGCCCGAGACACCGGATTTGCGGCCTTTTCTACCGGGTGCTTTTCCTCGACGTGTGCCGGTTTTTGAACCCGATCCTCCGCGCTTCGTATCACCCGCCTCGCGCGGCACAGGCGGTTTATAAAAACGTTTGACGAGAATCATAAAAGCGACACCGCCTGCGATCATAAGCAGGCTGTAAAGCTGACTCGGGACAAAATTAAGCGGCGTTACGAACTCGTAAGGTGGGTTCGGCTTACCGGAGAGTTTCAGCAGAAAATCCCCGGTCAGCGGTACACGCAGATAGTCTACGAGAAACCGCATGAACCCGTAAGCAATTATATAAAAGCTGATTGTAAACCCGGGAAACGGACGCCGTTTGCGAATAAACAGCCAAATGACCAGCCATATAATAAATCCATCGAGCAACGCCTCGTAGAGCTGAGTCGGATGCCTCGGAAGATTGACGAGGACTTGGTCCGGCGCTATTTCCATACCTATATCCGCGGCAAAATCCTGAACCCACTCTTCGGACGCAGGAAACCTTCGTGCATGCGGGAAGACCATGCCCCACCGCAGCTTCGTTACACGCCCGAACAGCTCTCCGTTGATGAAATTGCCGAAACGCCCGAATGTATACCCCAAAGGGATACCGCCTGCAAGCATATCGGCCCATTCCACCGTGTCGAGCCGTTTACGTTTACAGTAGATGATACCGGCAACAACCGCGCCGACGAGACCTCCGTAGTAGTTCATCCCTGCAAGTCCGGTAAATCGCATGCTCTCATCGAAGGGCCAGAAAATTCTATGGGGATTTCGCCAGTAGAAACCCGATGAATCGAAGAGCAGCGTAGCAAACAACCGCGCACCGATCAGGAGACCGACTATACACCAGAAAAAGAAATTTACGACGTCGTCGGTGGAAATATCGAGTTTTCGTCTTTTTATTTGATATATGAAAAGACCGTACGCAATCGCGAAGGCCACCAGATACATCAGGCCATACCAACGGAACGGGAGTCCTGGTATTATCTCCGGATTAATCCACTGTTGGTAATTGAGATACGCCGGCATATTGTTTCCTCCCTTTTCGGGGAAATCCGTAGGCGTCGATGGTAGCACGAAATACTTCATTCAACCAGTCACGGGAGAGCCCCGAACGCTCTGCGTGCTGCAACCCACCGGTGCGATGATGCCGATACTCTTCCCTGAGCTCCCGAAGCAGCTCGACGTAGCTATCGCTCATACGAAGCCCGAGAAAATCATACAATTCGCGCACGGTTTCTTCGGGATAGCCGACGAGATCGGCAAAACGGACATAGCGAAAAAGCTGCTGATCGAACTGTCTGTGAACCTGCAGTGGATAATCGAACCAGTGAGCAACATATTCGACGATTTTGTCCCGGAACGGGTACGGCTCCGCGGGAGATGCAAAGAAATGCCAGGCATACGAGAACCATCCGAGGGTGGAGGAAACAGTATCTGCCGGCGGTCGCCCAAGCACGATAAACCGGGGCCTGTCGATGACCTGTGATATCGTCGCCATCTTCGATGTAAACGAAGGATTCTTCGATAGAAAATAGACGTTTCGAGACGAGGTATAGAGCACCCGTTTCAAACACCCCGCATAAAACCGGATGATTCTATGTCGTCTCGGTCCGGATACTCTCTGATCAAAGTAGATCAGATCATCCACTCCTTTTTCCATCGGAAAAAAGAACCAGGTTAAAAACGAATACCAAGTGTAGAACAGAAGCCCGTCGTCCTCCTCGGGTTTCCAGAGGCTGACAGGATGCATCGGTATTTGCTGAAGAAAGTGGTAATCCCACCGTCTGAGCGCGCGATAGAGAACTCCCCCGAGCGCACCGTCGACGATTTTGAGCCCCTTTAGAGCACGCCGTTGTATGATAGAAGGGGCAAGATATATTTCCCATGTTTTCAGTGCACGAAACGAACCCTCATCAGCCGCTAAAAGACGTTGAAGAAATGTCGAGCCGCTCCTGAAGTTTCCTACGATGAAAAGGGTTCGCTCTTTCAAGGAGACCCGCCTGAAGCGGGGAAAAAAGAGATGATCGAGCAGAAGACAGATATGGCTCGAGATCTGTCCGTACACAAAGAGTACGATGAAAACAACGAGAAATCTGAGCCGTCTGCCGCTCAATCGCAGGTGACGATTATTCAGCGGAAACACCGAAGCGAGTATTTGTTGTATAAGAATCCCCAATCGAAAAACCATGATGCCGACTACGCTTCTCTCAAACGATATCTATCACAAAGCGACGCTGATCACAACATAATCAGTGATCCACAATCGAGACGCCGCTTTACGGAAGCAGGACCACCTTGTAGACATGCTCGCTCTCTTTTTTCAGCATCAGATCAAACGCTCGTTGCACGTCGGTAATCGGAAAGCGATGCGATATAAGCGATTTTACCTCGATCTCACCTTCCGAAAGCATCCGAATCGCCCGTGGAAAGTCATCATATCGATTGTTTGCCGAAGTAGTAACCGATCGTTCACCACTCAATCGTACCGGAAGCATCGGAATCGTTTCCTCGTGAACTGCGATCAATACGAGTGTCCCGCTCTTCCCGAGAAGCGCGAGCCCTCTGGTGATGCTCTCCTCGGTACCTACCGTATCGATAACGATATCGAGCGGCGGAATTCCGGCGGAGGCTACATGTTTTTCGAGTACCGATATATCTCCCTGAACCACGTGCTCGAAACCGAGATTGTTCGCAAGCTCTACCGGGAATTGAGTAGTGTCACATCCGGCTACGAGCTCGGCACCTCGAGCACGTGCGGCCTGTGCGGCGAGCATCCCGATCGGCCCGAACCCTATGATTCCAAGCTTCATTCCATCTTCGATTCCGCCCCGGTCCAGTGAATGAAGCGCCACTGCGAGTCCGTCGAGAAACGTCGCCTCCTCAAAGCTTATGGATTGCGGTATTTCGTACGCGAATCCTTTCCATATCGTAAAACGATGCGCCATCCCCCCGGGGAAGTACTCCATCTCCTTCCATCCGGCG
>CAYLZA010000387.1:0-1951 GCA_964387575.1 uncultured Spirochaetales bacterium
CCTTTCCCGATTCGATGTGGTCAACCAGACGCGGCAGAAAATGTGCTCCGTGGGACGGGACTCCCGCAAAGGTGGAATCGGTCATGACCCGGGAGCAGAGCTCGGCGTTTTCGTCCGAGATCCCTGATCCGACGAGCGCCCGATACATCGTGTCTTTCACCGTTTCGTATTGAACGGTTTTCATTGATCGAAGTAGATCACGAGGCGTGTGACAGTAGCAAGTGTGCGAGGATCAGGAGCTCGTTCACAATGTCTACGCCTTCCCCATCGGCGTAAGAATACACCGCCCGGCCAGAGGGCGTAATGGCCGTTTGCATACACGTTCGAAAGCAGTGTGATGTGATCCCGCAGGCTCGAAACGAGATTCTCAGCAAGCTCGACCAATTCCATTGCTACGTCGCGTTTGAACGCCGCATACTCGGCACTCCGTTTATTATCATCGGAATTGTTTCGCCAGAATCGCTCCCAGTCGTACGAGCTGTATGTCTGAAGCGTAAGAGTCGATTTGCCTTCCTGCGTCGACGGAATTCGGACATACGGAATCCATGATATATGCAGATGCGGGAACGATTTCGGCTTTGCGTCATGCCGATAGACGGGTGATTTTCTGCGGCGATACCGGTGAGCATTGGGTAACGGCCGGCGATCAGGTTTTTGCGATGCCATAACGTTTTTCTATGTAATAACATAATTATCCGCCGTTACACCAGTTCAAACTGGTGACATCGCAAATGCCCAGGATATGCCTGCTTGACTGAAGTACAAATACCCTATTTAGTTGAGCTTTATGGAGTTTCTCCTTTCCGCACCGGCATTACTGAAAATCCTCGTCTCGCTTGCTCTCATCCTCGTGGTGAACAGGATCACGAAGAGCCTGATTTTCGCCGTATTCACCGGGACGGTGTTGCTTGCTTTCTGGGCGGGTCATACCTTCGACTCATTCCTGAACATTTCCTGGAACCGAATGTCCGATACCGACAACCTGTTTTTGATGTTGATCATTCTGTTGATTATCTGGTTGAGCTATCAAATGTCGGAAACAGGACTCATGAGCTCCCTTGTAGGATCTTTCAGATCGAGGGCATCGAACAGAACGTCGATGGCGCTTCTTCCGGCGCTCGTCGGCTTTCTGCCTATGCCCGGTGGCGCCTTGTTTTCCGCACCTCTGGTCGACGACTGTGACGCGTCGGGGAATAGCTCACCGGTCTTGAAAGGTCGCATAAACTACTGGTTCAGACACATCTGGGAGTATTGGTGGCCGTTGTACGGTGGAGTGCTGCTCGCCGTCGAATTATCCGGATTGCAGATTTGGCATTTTGTTGCCGCAGGTTTACCGATAACGTTCTTTTCGATAGCCGGCGGTTGGCTGTTTCTACTTCGCCGTGTTGAAAAAAAGGAGAAACATTCCGAAGGAACGTTTGATATATCGTCTCTGATTCCGGTTGCAATCGTTATTTCCGTTTATGTACTTATTAGTGTCTTCGTCCCCGTTATAGGAAGGTTCAGTAAATACGTCCCGATAGCGATAGGTATAGTCGTCGCCATGTCATATCTGCAGATTCGAAATCCGCTATATCGTGCGTCATGGGCGAAGATTATCTTTTCGAAGAAGACTGTGAGTCTGGCGGTGCTCGTAACCGTAATACGTGTTTATGGTGCGTTTATGGAAGCTCCCCTTCCCGACGGGAACTATATCGTAGAGTTGATGCGGATGGAGCTCGAACGGACCGGAATCCCGGTTCTACCTCTCATCATGATCATCCCGTTTATAGCCGGATTCACGACCGGCATTGCGATCGGTATGGTGGGCGCCAGTTTCCCAATCGTAATCCAGCTTGCCGGTATTGATCCCCCGGTTTCGGTTCTGCTTTCGACGGCTATCCTCGGCTATGCAGCGGGGCACGTGGGACAGCTCGTCTCACCGGTTCACGTGTGCCTGATCGTCACAAAC
>CAYLZA010000387.1:1961-3986 GCA_964387575.1 uncultured Spirochaetales bacterium
TCTGGAATTCACCTGCTATGCCCACTTCGTAGTCTCCCGACGGCAACGAGAAGGCGTCACAAACAAATACTTCGAGACGTCTCTTGTAGAAAGCCTGAAGGGATTGTGGGGGCCGTGTCTGTTCGTGCTTGCAGGAGGTTTGCTCGTTTCGCGAATAGTGCTTTTATTATTTTAATTCAATTATTATAGAACCGGCTTTGCCGGGCGAGTGGTTTCAGACGTACCGGTCGGCAAGTCGATCGTGCTCTTCGAGCATCGCCATGAAATTCTCATACCTGGTGTTCATCGCCACCGAATGACTCGGGCCAAGTATGAAGCCCGTGCCCGGCGTGCCGGCGGCGCCGCCGGCGACTTGTTCACCGTCAGCGTTTGCTGCGTCCGCGCCGCCCGCAGCCATTCGTGAGGCGCCGCCGGCGCCACGCTCCAGCGCTATTCCGACCGCTTTGCGAATATCATCCGGCTCTCCGTCGATGAGGAGCTCCACCGGTATTCCGCCCCAGAAACATAAACGATCGCCGTACAGCTCTTTGAGTCTTCCCACTTCCATGCCGGCGGTGGTCTGGAGCGACTGGTAACAATCGATTCCCGTATCGATGAACATATCCATAAGCGGGATATTATAGCCGCAGTTGTGAAAAACAACCTGTCGACCGTAATTCTTTACATTACCGATCCGTTCCCGCAGATATGGAAAACACATCTCTCTAAACATCTCAGGCGAGATGAGAGGGCCGTTGGAGCCGGCCATATCCTGTTCTATGAGCACCCCGGGTGTCCCTTTGCGAATATAGTATTCGTCGAGCGTGTTCTGTGCGGCAACCTGCCGTCGATTAAACGCGTGGATGAGATCGGGATCGGTCGCGTACAACATGAGTCCCGTTTCCGTTCCTCCGAGTTGCGTAAGTGCCGTAATGCCTCCGGTGGTTCCTGCGATATAGCGATCGTCACCGAAAGCGTCGATTACATAGTCGGGTACTTCGAACACCGAAAGATCCGGTTCTTCCACCTCGATCGGGTCTTCGCATTCCTCTTTCGAGTAGGTCGTCCGTTGTGCCGAATCGCGAATGTACCGGCTAATTTACAGATCCCCGAGAAATCGAATGATGTGCTGTGCAACGATTTCGGTTGTCTGCGGCGATATGATATCGCCTGCCATTACATGGTCCTGCGCCTGCGAGACATTGATTATCTGTTTTGTTTTGCTCCCGAATCGAGCATACGCTTTTTTGAGGGCCGGGATCCAGACGACATCGTCGGCCTCGGTATAAAGGAAGAGAACCGGTATCGAGATATCCTCAAGCGGTGCCCGATTTCCCACTTGACAGGCAAGCATCATCGGCCGTAGCGCCTTCGACGGGTACGATGTCGTCCAATAGCGTTCGTGAGCTTCATTACGCGGTTCGAAGCTATAGGTCTTTCCGGCGGCAATACGTGTGAGGAGTCTTCCACCCGGCCACAGAATGATTTTACTTGCTTTGTTGGCAGGTTGAAAATTCGCCGAAACCAACACCATCGCTGCAATGCCGTCGTGCTCGGTGGCCAGCCACGCCGATAGCGGTGCTCCGGTGGAAGTCGCGACGATAATAACCTGATCGCCGATACGCTTACCGATCTCCAACGCTTCAACCACGTCGGTCTTGAAATCCGCTATCGTAGCATCAGCCATCGCCTTACCGTCGCGACCGTGCCCGGTAAGGCGTGTATAGAATAGGTTGGCGTCCATCCGTTGCGCCACGATATCCGTTGTAGGAGCAATTTCCTGCCGCGAAGCCGAGAACCCGTGAATATAGATGATAGACATGGGAGTTCTGGTATGTGGCTCGCCGTTCCAGACGATGGTTTTCTCCGCTCCCGGCACCAGATCGGGCACCTCAGATTCCCTGTCTTCAATCCAGCGATCGAGACCTTCGGTCGGGATTTCTTTTGGCTTGTTCACTGATTTCATACTTTCGCATCCCTGGGTGAATATCACAGCTACGACGCAGAAGATACATGGGATCAAAGCCCGAAAACATAACCTGAGCA
>CAYLZA010000388.1:0-2626 GCA_964387575.1 uncultured Spirochaetales bacterium
ACCTCCGGGTTATGAGCCCGACGAGCTACCAGCTGCTCTACCCTGCGTCGATGTAACAATAATACACTCCTCCTTCATTTGCGTCAAGCAGCGGCAGACGCAGACAGCAGTTGCAAAGGTGGTTATGCGCCTGACCACTTCCAAGTGGTCAGGCGCATCTCCGGGAAACGGGCTGAGACGCAGACCGCAGTGGCGACCGGGCGGGGCGTACTGTGAATTCAACCGGCAAAAGTAGCAGTAAATGGGGCGATTCCAGCGGAATATAGTTCTTATTGGATCGATTTTGCCTAAATCATCGTCAACGACGCTGAATTTATAAAGAATTCCGCGAAGTAAGCGTTGAATTTGGTAATTATTCTTTCTACAATACATGCCGTGTACCCGAGAGTTCTCGACGTCAAGGAGCTCGTCAAAAAGAAATCGATTTTCCTCTTCGGCCCGAGAAGTACGGGCAAAACGACTCTGCTGCGTTCCCAATTCGGCGATAAAGCGATAATAAATCTGCTAAAGAGCAGCACTTTTCTGCCGTTGGCGGAACGCCCGTACGTGATTCGGGAGATTGTCGAGGAAGCGCAAACCGAAAACAATATTGTAGTTATCGATGAGATACAAAAACTTCCTTCCATTCTCGATGAAGTACACGACATGATCGAGTCGAGAAATCTGCGGTTCATTCTTACCGGATCGAGCGGACGGAAGCTCAAGCGTGGCGGTGTGAACCTTCTCGCGGGAAGAGCCTGGCGGGCAAACCTGTTTCCGCTCGTGTCGGCGGAAATTCCCGATTTCGATATAGACCGATACCTTCTCTACGGCGGTCTTCCGCAGGTATATGCATCGGATTATCCCGAAGAGGAGCTTGATGCATACGTAAACACATATCTCGTCGAGGAGATCAAGGAAGAAGCGCTTGTTCAAAACTTTACTCACTTCGCCCGTTTTCTGCGGGTTGCGGCTCTCGTCGACGCAAAACAGTTGAGCTACGCGAATGTTTCGCGTGATACCGGCATACCCGCAACCTCGGTCAGATCGTACTTCGAAATTCTCGCGGACACCTTCGTGGGGTTTGTGCTGGACCCATGGCGAAAATCCATAAAGAGAAAGGCAGTAGCAACGGCGAAGTTCTATTTTTTCGATGTTGGCGTTTCCAACTTCCTGAAAGGAGTCGATTCGCTTAACCGTAACAGCGCCGACTTCGGTGAGGCGTTCGAGCATTTCGTTGCAATGGAGCTCGAGGCATATCTTTCATACAGACGTATCAAGAAGGGCTTAACGTACTGGCGCGATCAAGGCGGCCATGAGGTCGATTTCGTGGTCGGAGATGATGTCGCGATTGAGGTAAAAGCCACGACTCGTGCGACCGATCACGATCTCAAGGGACTCCGCTATCTTTTCGAAGAGGGGATCATCGATTCTTTTTTTCTGGTCTCCTTCGACGAGCTCGACCGCAGGACCGACGATGGTATTCGTCTGCTGCACTGGCGGACCTTTCTCGACGAGTTATGGAGCGACGGGTTGTTCATGTACCGATAAGCGCGGTAATCTCCACTCGCTTTTCGGCGTCGATACCGGTACTATAATCAAACCGACGTGAACGAAAAAAAAACGATAAGGACCTTTTGGACTCAACTCGGGCGCAAAGTCAGCGCGAAGGTGTTTTATCGTATCGTGCTCGTATTGAGTACCGCTGTGGCGCTTCCCGTATTCTTCTCAGGATTGATTTCCATCAGGCACAGCACAGTACATATCGTTTCGCAGGCCGGAGTATCGAGTCTCAATCTGCTTCGGGAAAAAACGCAGATGATAGAACGAAGCTTCGCCGCGTTCGAGTACCTGGCCGACGTGCTGTTTTCTAGCGCCGAGACACAGGAGCTGATTGACAGTGGAGAATTGGATGCGCGTGAGTATCATCTCATGGCGGCGATTATCAGGGACATTACAGGCGTCATCATAGACAACGAATACATACGATCGATCTACCTGATCGACTTCAACCACAACATTGTTGTTACAGATGTAAAATACGATATGGATGATTTCGCCGATCGAGAGGTTCTTTCCACACTCGGCGAAGAAGAGCGGGGTATTCTGCCTCCACGGAACGTAGACGGAAACAACGTGCTCTCTGCATACAAGAAATTCAACACATTCCCTTCGAATATGCCGTTCTATGTAATGTTCAATCTCGACCACCATGTGCTTTTCGATGATATCTTTGCCTCCGACTCACAATTCCAGCTCGGCGTCGGCATAACCACCTACGAAGGCATGCCGATCTATGTGACCTCGGGGGTTCCCGATATTGCCGCAATTCTGGAGCAGCTAAATAAGATAGATGTGAATAGCTCGACATGTGAAATAAGGCTGTCGGACGGAACATGGGTAGTCAATGAGATGCGTTCTCATTGGCTGGCGTGGAACCTCTTTCATATCCAGCCGTACGAGGAGCTGGTACAACCGGCGACGCTCGTAAGTAATTTGATCCTCTCATCGCTTGCGGTTGTTCTTCTAATTTCCATAGCCGGTGCACTGCTCATAACCGCTTGGGTATGCCGGCCGCTACACGCGCTGGTTGAAAATGTGAAAAGCTACCTGACCGATTTGCCACTGGCAGGTGACGAGAATGAAT
>CAYLZA010000388.1:2636-3984 GCA_964387575.1 uncultured Spirochaetales bacterium
TGCCGTTCGTGAGATGCATCATCGCTTCGAGGTCACGCTTCCCGTATTCCAGGAGCATTCACTTGCCCACATCGTGCTCGACGGACGCTTCGATGTCGATCGGTTCAACGAGTTTCTGGGATTGCTTGGAGTACAATTTATATATCCGTGGAACTTTACAGTTATTATGCATTTTGAGAACACGCAGTTCAATGAAAAAACGAAAAACGTGCTTGAAAGCGCACTCAGCGATTCGGTCGCAGAGCTCGTGGCGGTCTACTCGAGAATATCCAGAAACAGGTTGTTGTTGATAGGAAATACCTTGTTGGATGATCCCGTTTCGCGAATCACCGGAATACATCGACTTTTCAACTCCAAAAACCTCCGGGTCACCATTGCGATAACGAGAACATATTCGGACGTCCGCGACACCAAAAGGCACTTAAGAACGGCGCTCAGACTCATCGAATCGAAATTCTTTCTCGGAACGGATCGACTCATCGGGGAGTCGGACGCGATTCCGTCGAAGCGGTCCGGTCCGTATTCGCACGAATCGGAGGAGGAGTTGCTGAACGCGGTCATGGCCGGTAATGCGGAGCCGGCAGTCACCAGGTTCAAATCAATCAGCGCCCAGCTGTCGACCGCACATAGATCGGTGGATTACATTCGCTATCTATACTTCCAGATTGCTCTAAACCTCCACAATGCGGTTTTGGATCTCGGGTGTGACACCGGCGGAGAAACATTTTCGACCAAGAGCATATTCAGAAACATCAGAAGCGTCGGGACGGTCGAACAGCTCGATTCGTACATGTACCGTCTGATTGAATCCTCGGTTGATATGGTACACGCACTCCGAAACCGCCAGAGGTCGATCATGGTCGGGCGCGCGATCGATTATATAGATGAGAACTACAGACGGGACGTGGCGCTCGACGAGATTTCCGACGCCGCGTTCGTAACCACGCGATACCTGTGTGACATATTCAAAAACGAGATGGGGAAAACCGTGTATGAGTACATAACGGACAAGCGAATGGATGCTGCACGAGAGGAGCTCGTTTCGACGCGCAAAAAAATTAAGGACATTTCCCGGTCTGTGGGGTACAACAGTATTCAGAGCTTTCTGACCTACTTCAAACGATACTTCAATATGACACCGGTTCAATACAGACGGAGCAAGGGCCTGTCGATGTAACTATGGCCGCATCTGGCCGAATATCCGAATATTCATGCATAATCGCCATTATTTTGAATTGCGCTTGTTGATACACCACGCATAGAATATGAGTGAATCCGGATTCAACAAGACATTATTAGGAGGAGTCTATGAATCAATCACGTATTTTTCGAGTGCTCATGGTCTTTC
>CAYLZA010000389.1:0-3982 GCA_964387575.1 uncultured Spirochaetales bacterium
TATCGGGTTTGACTATCGTCGCGATTGTCTCGAGCGCTTTTCGCCCGAGTTTCTTTCCGGTTTCTGCCGGCTGCCTCCGTTCCTCATCCTTAAGTCTAAACCGACCCCTGATTTTCGATCGTAGAATGCGATTTTCGATCACGAGATACTCATTGCGAAGACCTACTTTTTCAGTTCTTGAAGCTCTTCATGAATGACCCGGCGAAGTGTGTTCTCAAGCATACCTTCCCGGCTCTGCATGTATTCGCGTAGTGCTTCGTTGATTTGGGTTTGGTAGCTTCCTCCGCCTGCTTTTTCTACCCGATCTCGAAACCAATTCAGAATATCGGTGTCGACTCGTATAGTGATCCGAGTCTTTCCCGGCGCGGAAGAGACTACCGGTCCTCTTTTTGCATTGCTAAAATCGTATTTCTCTTTCATATTCTTTCCTCTCTATTTTCGTTGATCGTCTCGCCGAAATGATGCGCACGTCGTCATTCAGATATGTATACACGACCGTTACCACATGCCCGAGAAAATCGGTTCCTACGGTGACGTATCGATATTCCGATGAGTGAATTTCTTCCCGTAACGTGAGAGCAAATTCGTCGTCGAATACACCGACGGCATCGGCGAATCGAACGCCGTGTTTGCGATAATTGGATTCGGCTTTTCGCTGATCCCATCGAAAGACCACACGGGAAAGCATATGCACAATCTGTGCACAAGGCAAGACGGTTCAATAAATGCGTTTGTTTGCTTCACTCCGAATGCTGCGTTTTGATCACACCGCCTGGAGCGTAGGCGTGATCCACTTCGACATAGTGCGAAATTTCAGGTTATCGGAAATCGCCATAGAGCGCCGGTCGGCGAAGAGGTTCGGGTCGGCCGTTGGCTTGATGCTCGCTCGTCGAAGGTGCTACCGCTGCTGATATCGCTGACGATACAGATCGAGCACCTTTCGGATCATCGTCTGGTAGGGAACGCCCTGTTGCCTAGCGGCGTGTTTGAAGAAGTCGACACTCTTTTTGGTCAACGAGATCGTCACCTTCACCGTCTCATCGCGCAGCACCAGCTCCTCGGGCGGCGGCAGCATGTCCTCGACCACCTCCGCGCTTTCAATCGCTTCGGCCACCTCGGCCGGAGCGTCATGATATTTTGTGTTCTTCTTCATATCGTTTCCGTCCTTCTCGCTAGTACCCGGCACCGAATATACGAATGGTCCCGGATCGAATCGTGAACCGCACCGTCAAAACTCGTTCGCCCACTCTGCCGAAACAGAAATACCGGGTCTCGGCGTCGGTACTGTGTTTTTTATCGACCGCAATAATCCGCTTTGCGTCGAGGAATGCCTGCTGGGCGGTGAGAAACGACACGCGATGTTTTCTTCGATTGATCGTGTCCTTCCTCGGGTCCCATTCGAACTCCATATGGTAAAATACCCATATGCTCGGCAATTATGCAACCACTAAAGACTCGATGAACGGTGGCTCTTCTCGCTTATCGGCCCTCCTCAACATCGTGTTTCGTCGGGCGGCGGACGAGCACCATGGACGGTGCGAGTGAATGTAAAAACGGTTTCACGGGACCTGCGCGATCGAAAGTGGCGCATCGGAAACAGATCCGTATCGAGGATCGGCTCCACCGGTTTGCCGTAGCGAAGTCTCAGCATTTCGGCGAAATCATGAAGCGCAAGCGCGCCGGTTATCGAATCCGGGAACACCACCGAAAACGCCGAAGCGAGTATCGGAGAAGAGAACAGCGCGATGAGCGTATCCGCCCGGTCGGGAACCGGACGGATGGAAACGGAGAGCTTACCACGGTTCGTCACAGGTACCTTCCTCGGTCGGATGCGGAAGCAGCCAATACCCGTCGACGGCACCGAACAGCTCAGCCTTCCGCACCAGCTCCCACGGCGCCGGTTTCGGTACCGTTGCGGTAGCGAGGAACACCGGTTTCAGATTGTAGCGTGCGGTGCGTAGCAAGCCGGGAACCCGGCCCCCACCGGCCGGTGGACGGATTGTCCGGAACCAGCACGAGGAGCGAACAGCGACGAATCATCCAGACCGTTCTTCTGTGCAACGCAGCGGCGACGGAGAGCCCCGGCGGCACCACGGTGGTGGCGAACACCTCACCGACGGAGAACCGGCGTGCCCGCTCCGGAAACGCGCAGGCGATGATGGTTTTCTCCGCCGCCTGCCGGTTGGCGGCAAGGGTGGTGCAGAAACAGCGGTCTACGCCTGAAGCACAGCCGGTGGAAAAACCGAAGCCGAGCCGGAGAAATCCGTCGACAAGCCGTGAAGCGACCGACGGCGTGACGCTGCCGTTGCGTGAACCGGCAAACGCCACCGAACGGGCGGGAACGCGGAAGGCCGCCGGTGCTGCCTGAGTATCGGTGTGTGCAAGCGAAAAGGTTACCATGAAAACGCCTCCTTGAATGGTTTTCAAGGTTCGCGTTTCGCACTCTTTTCGCCGCGATTCAAGCTCCGGAGGAAAGATTTTTCTCCGTTTTTCTTTCCTTGATTTGAATCCCGTATGGTGCAAGACTTATTACTATGAAGGTCGCGGAAGTGAAGGCTATGGTGCTCGATAAGATCTCACAAGATATTCGGGAAACCAGTCCAGGTGTTTTGCTTGATCCGCGTTCGCCGGACAAAGATCCCGGGAAGTTTCTGTTAAACGGGAAGGGCGCCCGTGCCATTCATCATTTCGATGGATGGTATGTCCCGATTAATCTTAATTGGTTTGATGGAAGTTTCGACGAACCGGAGATTCAGAAAGGCAGGTTTTACTGGTACGTGTTTGCGATACCGTCTTTCGGCCGATTTATCAGTGATCATTATCTTATCTGCGATTTTCTACAGGTACGAGACTGGGTCTTGGAGTTCGCCCGTGGGGTCAAAAAACTCTTACGAGGTTGAGAAATGCGTATTTTGCGGAACACCCGCATTTTTCCGGTTATTCTTATGTGTGGTTGACTCCATTTTGGTCTCTCGTTACTCTTCGTTTGCCTCTTTCACTTCATCCATTGTGGAGATTTCGAACTTCATGCACCCCCGTGGGTTTTTTTGGTCACAGCAAAATATAGCATCTTATTCATATGCCGACATCGAGTAGGCGGTTGACTTCATGCTATCGTGGCAAAGGTTCGGTCCCCGCGTAATATAGCGCAACTTAGCCAAGCCGTGATCTGCTCTACTACAATCGAATAACAATCCCCGGCCCTAACGCAGCTTCGAGCGTGTCGAGATCCGCGCCGGGTATTTCTGAATTACCAGGACCGGACAAGTCGATTATCGTCGCGTTGACCAACGTCGTAAGAGTCGCAACACCTGTCGTGATTGCGTTGTCTTGAAGGTAAACGTTAACAAGCTCGGTAAGCGTCGATAAAGAGGAAACATCGGCAATGCTGTTGCTGTTTGCACGCCGGATTTCGAGCCGAGCCATGTTTTGTACGACAGTTATATCGGAGCGTCCGGTATTCTCTATATCCAACACGAGAAGGTCTGCAAGTGATTCGATGGGCGAAAAATCCGATATAGGGCTATCCGCAAGATATATCCGATATAGTTCAGTTAAATTAGCTAAAGGAGATATATCAGATATACTGTTATGATCTGCTTCTAAGCGCTCGAGCCTTAGCTTGTTTTCGACAAGGCTTAAGTCCGTACAACCGGTATTCCTAATCCCTAATACCCTGAGATTTACGAGTGACTCAAGTGGCGTGAAATCAGATATCGGACTATCTTGTAGATTTACTTCATCCAGTCCGGGTAACGTGACCAACGAAGATATATCACTACACCTCGGTTATCTTTTTCGATTGCAGGAACATCAGAAAGCTCGTGCACGCTCCAATCCATTGCTAGTGTTGACGGCTGGTTGCCGTCCTGCCGGCGCCGCTCAAGATAGGCATCGAGAAGCCGCCTAATTGAATAAGTAAAAAATACTTCCCTAAGTTTAATTGTATCATGTCAGGCTTTTGGGCATGCCGGAACCACAG
>CAYLZA010000390.1:0-3958 GCA_964387575.1 uncultured Spirochaetales bacterium
CTGGGCTGTTTGGCCCACACGTTCAATCGCGCCTCGTCGATCGCATCATGGAGCAATGTCTCTACACTCGGTCGTTTCGATTCTTCACCCGGCGCCTTCGCCGCCATGAGATCCTCGAGCGCCTTTTTTTCACGCGCCTCCGGATCGGTCGGGTAGTCGGTGTTCCAGATCTCCGCGAGCTTTTGCCGATCCATTTTCACGAATCCCGTCTCGTCTATCGTTTCGAGCGGGAAACCGGATGCCTTTATATAGAGATTCGCCTCGTTTTTCCACGACGTATTTCCACCGCCGGCAAGAACGAACTGCGGATCTCCACCGTATCGTCTCGATACTTCTACGAGCTCTTCGATTCCCATGTCCACTCACCCTCGCTTCGAAAGGATCGCACGTTCATATTCCATAACGACGTCGATCAGCTCCCGGTCGGTCGGAACATTCTCCATCTGACAGTAGTAGTCCCAGACGGCTCCCGCCGGAAGGCTCTTGAGCTCCTCGAGCAATGCGAGCCGGGCGAAATTGTTGTCTTCCTCTTCGTATTTCTTGAGCGTCTCATGTGGCTGCAACCACGCCGCGAGCAACGCCTTGTGGGTTGCCCTCGATCCGATCGCCCATGCCCCGAGCCTGTTGATACTTCCGTCGAAAAAATCGAGACCGAGAAACACATCGTCGATTTTTCCGGTTCGCACCAGCTCCTCTGCAAGCATTCTGACGTCGTCGTTGAGCACCACCACGTGGTCGCTGTCCCACCGCATAGGTCGGCTGATATGCAAAAGCAGATCCGGGATGAACTCGAGCACCGCGGAGATTTTATCCGCGATGAGCTCCATCGGATGGTAGTGCCCCATATCGATACATAAAACGGTTCCGCGGGAAAGCGCGTATCCGAGATAGTACTCGTGAGAACCGACAACGTATGCTTCACTCCCGATCCCGAATAGCTTCGATTCCACCGCATCCCGCATATGCGAAGGATCCATTTTTTTCTCGAGAACGGAATCGAGTGAATCCGTGAGCATAGCACGATGCCCCGCCCGATCGACCGGATAATCCTTCATCCCGTCAGGAATCCAGATATTGTGAATACACGGAGTACCGGTCTCGCCTCCTATAAAATCGCTTATTTCACGACACCGTTTTGCGTGCTCGATCCAGAAAGAGCGTATCGATTCGTCTTTACTCGCCAGCGTAAAACCGGCATCGGCTTTTGGATGAGAGAAGAAGGTCGAGTTGAAGTCGATTCCGAGATTATTCTCTTTTGCCCACGACGCCCATCCGTTAAAATGCTCCGGCTCGATTTCGTCGCGATCGACTCGTTTGTCTCCGAACTCGCCATAAATGGCGTGGAGATTCACCCGGTGCGTTCCCGGCACCAGCGTAAAGAGCTTTTCCAGATCACTACGCAGCTCGCTCACGGTGCGGGCACGGCCGGGATAGTTTCCGGTGACCTGGATACCCCCTCCGCCGAGCTCCGAATCGGGAGCTTCGAATCCCCCCACATCGTCACCCTGCCAACAGTGTATCGACAGAGCCTGTTTTCGGAGCGCGTTTATCGCCGTATCAACATCTACTCCGATCTGTTGGTACTGCTCCTTTGCGAGCTCGTACGCTTGTTCTACCCGTTTCATATCGACCTTCCATGTTATTGATTGTTATATCGGCTCCGCGTTCTCCAGCATATATTTCTCCGCTTCAGCCGACCAGAGTCCGTTGTTTTTTTCTACGATATCCGCAAGGCCTTTGAAAAGGGGTGATTCATCGGCCTTTTGTCTGAAATCGTCGATAGCGGTCAGATCCATCTTGATGTTGGTATAGATGAGCTTTTTCCCCCCGGGGATTTCCGGAAGATGCTTGGTCGTTTCGGGAACCGAATCCAGCCCGCCTACATGCGTTATCATCGCCACCGGATTGACCCGTCCGTCGGACATAAGCTCCAGCGATTCGATCATATCCTGGGTGTTACCGCCGGATGTTCCGACGATATGAGTCGACGCGTAATGCACGTTATAAAAGTTGAGCTCCGCCGAAAAGGTGTTGTCGGTCGGTCCGGCGAAGAAATTGAGACATCCGTCCCGTCCGAGAATCGCGTCGGCCTGCTCGACGACCGGTTTGACCGGTGCAAATACCAGCACATCGTCATAGCCCTCTCCGTCGGTCATCGATAGAAGATGACCGGGAACATCCTCGATATCCTTCGTGTTGATATATTCGAGCTTTACCCCGTTTTTCGCAGCCTCTTCGGGCGTATAGATCGAAGCCACCCTGTCGAGTCTGGCCTGATCGATATCAGTAACGACGAGAAATCCCGGTTTGCGATCGCCGTGGATCACGTAATCGATCGTTCCGAGACCCATCGGACCGGCCCCGGCGAGAAGAGCCATTCGTCCCCCCTCACGGATTCCCATCTTGTGCTCATAGCTTCCGGGCTCGGTATGATACATCGCGTGAAACGTGCCGACGATGCATGACATCGGTTCCGACAAGGAACCCATAAAGTACGCCTCTCCTCGATAATCGAGGAGACACTCCATCTCCATGACTTCCTTGGGTATGACCACATAGGTCGCGTCGCCCCCGATGTAACGAAATGAGTAGCCCGGCGCATCGAGCGATCCTTTGTAGTTGAGCGCGGGCTGGATCGAAAACTTCCGCCCCGCTTTGAACGAATCGCTCCATTTCTTGCCCACATCGACGATTTCGCCGCAAAACTCATGTCCGACGATTACCGGATTATCGGCGATATCCTCGGGGACTCGTTTGTGCTCCGGTCCCTGTTTCGCCGCCTTGTACGAAGAAAGACATATACTGTCGGATACAATCCGGGCGAGGATCTCATCGTCCTTTATCTCGGGAAGCTCGAACTCATCGAGTCTGAGATCCATTTTCCCGTACATCCGTACTGCTTTTGTTTTCATAACCGCTTCATATCCTCCCTATCGAAGCATAACCTGACCGCCGGTAACTGGTATCGCCTGCCCGGTCTCGTATTTCTGTTCTATAATGTAATAAATTGCCCGCATAACATCTTCCCCGGTGCAACCGCGCCCCATCGGAACCTTTTCTTCATAAAACGCCTTTACATCGGCGATGGTTTCGGCCCCGGGCACCTTACCGGCGCGAAGATACTGCACGAAGAGACCTTTTTCGGGATCGGACCAGAGGGGTCCGTCGAAAAAGTTTCCGGGACAGATCGAATTGACCTTGATATTGTCCTCGACAAGCTCCTTGGCAAAGCTCTCGGTCAAACCGATTCCGCCGAACTTGGAGCCCGCATACGCACCGTTCTTGTTCGAGCCTTCGAGACCCGATTTGGAGTTTATCTGGACGATATCGGTGAAATAGTCCGCCCGTCTGTCGCCGGTGGAGAAAGAACGCTTCGCCTCCGCACCTCTGTTCTGCGCCGCCATGATCCGAGATGCGTATTTCGTACAGAGAAAATATCCGGTGTAGTTCACGCCGGTTACGAACGAAAAATCCTTTATCGAAAGCTCCTTCACGCTACCCGCCTTGAGCACTCCCGCGTTGCTGATGAAGATATCGATACCGCCGGCCTCCTTTACCACATACTCGATCATCGACGCCACCGATTCCTCATCGGTCACATTGACCGCCACCGGGATTGCCACGGTTCTTCGGTGCTCGCCGTTGAGCTCACTGCACAACGCCTCCGCGCCGTCGGTGTTGATATCGGCAATAAACACCAGGCTCCCCGCTCCTGCGAGGTTTCTCGCGATCTCCTCACCGAATCCCTGAGCGCCGCCGGTTACTACCGATATTTTGCCGTTCACTACGTCGTTTCGATTCAGACGAGGCGCTTTTTCGCTCCCGCCGACGTCGAATCCGGCCGGGCCGCCGGTCGACCCTGAACGGCCGTCATCGAAAGCGGCTGCTTCGTCGTAGCTGCGCGCGACGGCGAATATACCTGTTTCTTTGACCTCAAGGAGAAACGCGCCGTCCCGCG
>CAYLZA010000391.1:0-3956 GCA_964387575.1 uncultured Spirochaetales bacterium
TTCCGCATCCGCTATTATACTCAAGCTTTTCGAGATCGGTTGTATATCGAGGACGACGGTCTTTACGGTTCAGAGAGAAGCTGCCGATCGCATCATTGCCGAACCGGGTACCTCGAGTTACTCTTCGTTCTCGGTCATATGTCGAACTGCGTGGGAGGTCGAGCGGTTGGGTGATCTGAAACCGGGATCGTTTTATCCGCGCCCGGGAGTCGTATCTACTATCCTCAGATTTACGCCGGCGGAGACAAAGCAACCGACCGACAGAGTGATGTTTCTCACGTTGTGCAGATGCCTTTTTGCATCGAGACGAAAAACGATCTTGAATAATCTCCGCGCCTGTACGATTATAAAAGACTTTAATCACACCGACCTGGTCAACGAGCTGAAACATGCCGGGATAGATTCGTCCGCACGAGCCGAATCCGCGAAACCGGTTCAGATTCTCGGGCTTGTCGAGGCGCTTCGCAAAACAATACTTTTTCATAACCGAGGGGAGAATTAATGCGAATTACCGTACCGATTCTAATTATCACAGCGCTGGTGTTTGCCGGATGCGCATCTACCGGAACCGATGAAAGCGGCGTATCGGAAGAATCCGACCAGACCGCCGAAGCCGGCCAAACCGGAAACGGCACGCAAAACGAGAAGGCGTCCGATGGTGCGGCTGCGTCAACAGAGCAGCCCAAAACAACGGGCAAAACCGCAGAATCTGAAAAACCGAAGCCGCCGGAGCCCGTATATCTTCCGGTCAGGATCGAACGGGAGTTACCGAACGGAGTGATCGATTCTTTTGTCGTCAAAACCTACGATGAGAGCTCTCTGAATCTCGTATCGGAAGAAACCTATCTGTCGGAAGAGCGATTGTATGGGAGAGTAACGATACACCGCGAGGACGATACGATAATTCGCAGGACCTACGATGAAAACGGCGCGCTTGCGCATGTCGAAAAAGACTATCTGGAAGACTCACGTATCGCACGTACCGTGCGACTCGACGAAAAACAGCGGATTCTCTCCGAGTCGACGTACGAGTATGACGCGAAAGGACGACTGGTAAGATGGACGGTGTACGATTCGGAAGGGGAGCTGCTCTCCTACACCGAATATGAGTACGACGGTCCGAATCGGATCCGGGCCGAGAACTACGATCGCGACGGAAACATTGCCGAGTATCGTGAATGGGAATACGAGGACGGTAGAGTTGTTACGTCTACGCTTAGAGATGCAGTGGACAACGCCGAGCTCGAGGAGATCGAGTACTCCTACGACGCCGACGGATTTCTGATGGAAAAGGTGAGAGCATCGCCCGGATATTATCGAAGAACAGTGTATGCCGATAATGCTCGCGGCAATCTCAAAACCGAAACACATTACGGGAGAGCGAACGCGCTTCTCTCTACATACACGTACTCGTATAAGGCATTCGAACCTGCGAACGATACGGGAACGGGAGAGTAATTATGAACAGAGCCGGATTCTCGAGGCGAATAGTAGCGACGGCGTTACTCATAGTATTAGCCGGTACATTATATGGCGAACGGGGTGCGGTATGGTCGAGGCTCTACCGACGGGCGGAAACGCTTGAAGACAAACTGGAAATCCTGACCACGGCAACCGCGAACCCTACCGAAGATATGATTCCGATGCTGGTCGGTGCGCTTGATGAGCTCAATGTCGGACGCAGACAATTAAGCAATACGACCGAAAGGCAGCTCCATACAAGACTTACGATGCTGGCGGTGAAGAAAATCGGAGAGCTCGGTGTTACCGAGGCTTCCGATATGGTTTATGACGTCGTAGAGAATGCGGACGACCCTGTTCTGAAAGGTGAGGCGATATTGGCGCTCGGGCGCATCGGAGCGCTCGACTACGCCGACGATGTGGCGCTGATTCTCCGCAATCTCAACCTGAACTACCAGACCAGGCAAAGAGACCGGGCTGTGGAAACAATTGCGTATGCCTGTGTTCTCGCGCTCGAGCGGTTCAAGGATCCCGCAGGATTCTCGCCGCTGTTTTTTGCATCGATCGGATGGTATTCGCCGGCGAGCGGTGTACGAAGCAAAGCGGAGGAAGTGATGCAGACGCTGATCGATGACCCGTCGGATGTTCTCGGAGATATCGTTCGATCCGAAAGCGATTTCTCGGTTAAGCTTGAGGCACTGGAGGCGGAAGATCAATCGACGGCACCTGCGGGAAATAAGGTCGAAGTTGCGGCCGAGGCCTTGCGTCAGGGGATGATTCACGATCCGAGGGACGTATCGCAGGCGAATACCTTGAGCAGATTACGTTTGCTCGCGATGGAAATGCTGATCGAGTACGAAGCGACGAGCGAACGTGCGATCCCGCGGCTGAAAGAGCTGCTCTACGGGAGCTTTGATATCAACGAACGGATTACGGCTATTCTCGTGCTCGGCAGTATGGGAACCGAAGAGGCTGTATCGGTTTTAATCGAGTTTCTCGGAATACAGAACGATCGGCAGTCCAGCGGCGTAACCCCGGCCGACTATCGAATTATCAGAACCACGATAGCCGTGCTCGGTCAGGTAGGCGATGACAGGGCGTTCGAAGAGCTGACGGCGGTAGGATTCTCCGATTGGCCGAGCTCGATCGAGCGTGCAGCCGAAGAGGCAATCGAAAAGCTCGAAGGAGCAGGCGAGTAGACCGCTCCGACTCGACACTGGCAACGCCGCGCGGTTCCCTGTTTCTAAATCAACTTGAGTGCTTTGAGTATATCGTTCAGTTTTTCTTTGTTTTCCCGGCTCATCGGGCACATCGGAAGCCGGTATACTTCTTCTATCCCTTCCATGAGTGATAATGCGTACTTCACTGGAATCGGATTTGTTTCAAAGAAGAGCCCTCTGAACAATGGAAGCAGGTGATAGTGTGCATCTCGGGACTTTTCGAGATCTCCCGCAAGTCCGAAATCGATCATATCGACAACCAGCTTGGGAGCGACATTACTCGCAACCGAGATTACCCCGTTTCCTCCGAGCGCAACCATGGAGAACGAAAGAAAATCTTCGCCTGAAAGTACCGCAAAATCCTTCGGTTTGGCTTCGATCAGATTCATGACTTGAGCGAGATCTCCGCTTGCCTCTTTGACGCCCTGTACGTGCGAGAGTTTTGTAAGCCTGAGCATCGTCTCGTTTTCGATGTTTTTGCCGGTCCGCCCGGGGATGTTGTAAATAATGAGCGGAAGATCAACCGCGTCCGAGATACTCGAAAAGTGTCTGAAAAATCCTTCTTGTGTCGGCTTGTTGTAGTACGGTGCTACTTGCAGACTTGCATCGGCACCGATCTCCGCTGCATATTTGGTCAATTCGATTGCTTCTTCGGTGCTGTTGGAGCCGGTTCCTGCGATAATCGGAGCCCGTCCATTTACCTGGTCGACGACGATCTCTATGACGTGAATGTGCTCCTCATGATCGAGCGTCGGGCTTTCACCGGTCGTCCCCATCGGTACGAGACCGGCGACACCACCTTCGATTTGCCGGTCTACGAGTCGGCGAAGTGCTCCCTCATCTACGGTTCCGTCCTTGTTAAACGGCGTGATGATTGCCGTAAATACTCCGTTGAAATTCATCATTCCCCTCCTTTTCCAAGCGTTGCGTCAATGAAATCCTGAACGCTGAAGAAACCTTGTTTTCCCACAAGCCATTCTGCAGCAAGGACCGCCCCAAAAGCAAATCCGGTTCTGCCGCGGGCGGTATGCCGTATTTCTATTGTGTCGGCCGGTGAATCGAGCATAACCGTATGAATACCGGGTATCTCGCCGCCTCGTACAGAGCCGACATGAAGCTCATCATGCTCGATTCGTCTGTCGAGCCGCTCGGTGACGATCTTTGATTTTCGTTCTACCGCATCAACGATTTTTCGTGCCGTTATAAGTGCCGTTCCCGAGGGAGAATCTTTTTTGCGGCGGTGATGAATTTCATACATAAGAATATCGTAAATAT
>CAYLZA010000392.1:0-3950 GCA_964387575.1 uncultured Spirochaetales bacterium
TACCGAGACGTATGGAGATTATCGTGCCTGGGTAGTGCTTACCCGCCGGGAGAATGATGTCCCCGCGCTGTATCAGTCCGGTCTGTCGGAGAAACAATTCGAAAGGCTCGGACACCAACTAAACGAGGGGAAAGCACCACGATGCTACCGATTGGCATCTGAATCTGAAGGAGCTGCGGTCATCCGTGATCCGCATACTGAATGTGCAGGATGCCCGATGGCGCTGAATTGTCGCGACCGGAGTGCTCTGGCGGTCCGGCTGCGTCACGAAGGGGAGGACTACGGAGTTGTCTCGCTTTCAACGCCGAAACGCTACGCAATGACCGACACGGAAATACGAGTTATCGAAGAAGTCGCTGATGATCTCGGTTTTGCGATACATAATATAGAGCTCGAACAGGAGCGCTACGATTTTGTCCGACGGCTCGAACGGGCAAAGAGGATTGTAGAGAACAGCCCGAGTATGGTGATTTGCTGGAACGTTTCGCCCGGATGGCCGGTATCGCTTGCGAGCGACAATGTGTCGACGCTCGGCTATTCGAGAGAATCATTTGAAAACGGCGAGGTGCACTATAGGGAGATCATTCATCCGGATGACGTTGACCGGATAGAGCGTGAGGTATTGGAATACATCGAGCGAGGCCCCGACTCGTATCGACAGGAGTACCGAATCATATGCCGGGATGACTCGGTCGTCTGGGTGGACGATCGTACGATTATCGAACGGGACCGTGATGGGAATGCGATCAGTATGGAGGGGATCGTAACCGATATTACGGAACGCATGAATCGAGTGGAGGAGATGCAAAAACGCCTCAGGTACGAAAAAGCGCTTTCTGCAAGCTCTCAGGTGCTTATGTCGGAATCGAGAAACGAAGATATATCTATCGACGAAACGGAGCGTTCGTTTTCCGTTTTAACCGAAGTGCTGCGTCAGCTTGGTGAAGCTTCGGAAGTTAGCCGTGTATATATATTTGTAAATAAAATACACCATGACGGCGAGCTTTGTATGTCGCAGATCGCAGAGTATTGCGATACGGGTATTGAGCCACAGATCGATAATCCGGTGCTTAAGCTGCTTCCGTATCGAGAAGGGTATTCTCGTTGGCTTCGCGAATTGAGCTCAGGACGACCCGTGTTTGGGGCCGTAGAATCGTTTCCGGTCGAAGAGCGGGAGGTTCTCGAAGAGCAGAGCATTCTTTCGCTGCTGGTTCTCCCGATATTCTGTGGGAGGCGTTTCTGGGGTTTTATCGGGTTTGACGATGTCCGCATCAAACGGAATTGGAAGGAAAACGACATCGATTTACTGAGTACTGCGGCGCGTATGATCGGCATGCAAAGAAGACAGATCGAAGCCGATCATGAGCTTCGGGAGAGCGAAAAACGAATGGTACTCTCGCAAAAACGTGACAGTTTGGGATCGATGGCGGGTGCGATTGCGCATCACTACAACAACCTGTTGACGACGGTTATCGGCGGTCTTCAACTGGTTCGTACCCGTGACGATATTCCGAATGAGGCGTTGGACGATCTTTCATTGGCCGAAAAAGCCGCCGAAGAAGGAACCAGGCTCGCGAAAAGCATGCTTATGTACCTCGGTCGTGGCACGGAAACGATAAGTAGCATCGGAGTGTCCGAAGAAATTCGCGAAATAGAGGCGATACTCAGGGCATCGATTCACGAAGGGATAACGTTGCGAACCGCATTGGCCGATGGCTTGCCGACGATTGAGGCCGATCCCGCAGGATTGCGTCAGATTGCTATGAACCTGGTTACCAACGCCGCCGATGCTATCGAAGATTACGGAACGATTTCATTAGCCACGGGAATGCGGGAATTGCCCGATCGTCGGGGAGAAGAGCCTGATATCGTGGTGAGTAGCGAGGAGCCGGAAGCTCGCGAATCGATCGAATATGTCTATCTTTCCGTTTCCGATACGGGTGTAGGAATGAGCGAGGAGATCCGCCAACGAATGTTCGATCCGTTTTTTTCGACGAAGTTTACGGGGCGAGGACTCGGACTCGCGGCGGTACGTGGAATTGTTCAGGCGCATCACGGAGCAATACTCGTAGATAGCGTCGCTTCCGAGGGGACGACCGTTACGGTGTTTTTCCCCGTCTTAAAAACTGCTCGAGCTCCGTTGCGGCAGCATTGATAATCGGGCCGATCTCCCTGTTGAGCTGTTCGATAGAAGCAGCAAAATCCGATTTCCCGGTCATCGCATCGTGATAGAGCCTCTTTTTTACGGCATCCCACGCCTCAAACGCGTGTTCGACACGAGGTTCGGCCGACTTGCCGTCGCCGCCGCCGGACGGCGAACGGGTGAACGGGTTTTGAACAAACGTATCGGCTCTGAGGTCATCTGTTCGAAAAACGGGAACATAGTCGGTATCGACGATCGCCGGTACCCGTTCGTATGTCGAGCCCCGAGTCAGAATCTCGTAGAGGCTGAGCTCGGAAAGCCACGGTTCGGTTGTATCCTCGGGCCATGAAATCCGGCTCGAGTCATGGGGTATCCAGTCCTCGGCCGGAATTCCATATCGAAGCCGTTCCCAGAGTTTCTCATCGTTGAGTGCCGAGAGTAACCGTCTGATTCCCACGTCCTTTTCGGTTTCACGATAGACGCACAGAAAGTATCCCGCACGCAGCCTCCTCATAGGTGACCGTGCCGCATCAAGGGGGAGTATCTCGTATTCATCCCGGAAATCCGGGGTGGATCTCATAAGTATGTCGAGAAACTCATAATCGGCATCGTATCGTAGAAAAACCGCTTTTACCGATCCGCTCATCAGTTTACCGACTGCAAACTCCGGTCTTATGTCGGTTTGTACGACCCCTCTTTGTGCAATTCGAGCTATTCGATATATGAGATCGATGAGCTTCGGAGGAGGCTCGTTGATGAGATCAACAATTCGCCGTGTGCCGATATCGTAGTATAGCGGCGTAAGCGTCACCGGATTCTGTACGAATCTGATTCCGAGATCGACTTGTACTCTCGCGGGAGATCCCATTCCGCTGGGCCGGTTGATCCATAGCCGGTCTCTCGCATCGATCGAGATCGGATATACTCCATGCGACATGATCAGACCGATCGTACCGAGTGCAACGCCGCAGGTGGCGATGCTTTTTTGGGCGACGCTGTTTTCGCCGATCCGGAGAAGAGCGTCGAATGAAGCGGAATCGGCGCCGACCGCTTCGAGCGCGTCCCGTCGT
Source organism: uncultured Spirochaetales bacterium (assembly GCA_964387575.1). GTDB lineage: Bacteria > Spirochaetota > Spirochaetia > ARS1246 > ARS1246 > CAYLZA01. The sequence continues at coordinate 3,214 of CAYLZA010000392.1, forward strand.
ATGATCCAGTACGGTACCACCTCATCCGTACTGCACGAATAAAGAGGATAGCCCGGTAGCGTCGCGCCGACCGTGTTCGCCTCCCAGAATACATCACCGTGCGATCTTCGGAGATTCGGCAGTGATTGTAAAAGCTCGTCGAACGGACGATAGACCCCCGCGTCGATCATCTGTTCGAGATGCTCATCGCGTCGTTCGAGGACGAGGTCCGGTTTCTCTCCACCGACAAAGGGATTCGGTTCGTAGATGCGTTGATAGTCGTTGATCAATGTATCGATATTGGAAATAACTTCGAACGGTTCGTCCTGATCGATGTCGATCCACCACGTGTTGAACTGTACGGGTTCGAGCTTGATCCCGGTTTCCCTTTCGAGCATTTCGAGAAATACGTCATCGCCGCGACCGTGCGACGAACGCAGCATTCGGTAGACATGATACACCGTAAGCGATTCGCTCTGCCGAACACGCGAACCGCCTTCGACATTGTTATCTTTGCCACATGCGGCAAAGACGGACGTAAGTACGACCGCAACTAAGCCCACGGTATAGACGGGAGTCAGTATTTTGCGAGGATGTAACGACTCGAACATTCTATTCCTATCGCGCCTTGCTTCTTCGTTCGCTATTTAACCGCGACGATAACGATACCGAGATCGGCTTCGAGCTCTTTTTCGCCGAATCGACAACCGCCTGACCACACTGGTGTGGTCAGGCGGTTTGTGGGTAGCGCCCCCGTT
>CAYLZA010000393.1:0-3944 GCA_964387575.1 uncultured Spirochaetales bacterium
GAGTTCGGCATAGTTGCTACCGTAAAACGCCCGGAGGAGCTCGGGCCCCTGATCGAAAAGGTACGGCACGCTACATCGAAAACCGTGGAGCTCGACGAGTTGTCTATCACCCCGACCGCAAGCATGGGTATATCGGTATATCCCGAAGATAGTGAGGAAGCTGCGGAATTGATCCGAAACGCCGAGCTTTCGCTCGAGCAGGCAAAGGAAACAGGTCGTAACTCGTATAAGTTCTTCACCAGCACGATGAACCGAAAAGCGACGGACTATATCGATCTCGAGAACCGTCTTGCGAGCGCTCTGAAACAAAGAGAGTTCGTCGTGTACTATCAGCCGTATTTCGATCTTGCTACGCGGCATATCGCGGGAATGGAAGCCCTGGTACGTTGGAACGACAACGGAACGCTTGTCAGTCCCGCCACATTTATCGGTGTGCTCGAAGATTCAAGGCTGATTATCCCCGTGGGCGAGTGGATCCTTTCGTCGGTATGCAGACAGCTGAAAGCCTGGCAGGAATCAGGACTCGAGGTAGTTCCGGTTTCGGTAAATCTTTCTGGGCATCAATTCGCCCAGGAGCACCTGGTAGAGCTCATTCATGCCGTGGTTCGTGCGCACGATCTCGATCCGTCTCTTCTCGTATTCGAGCTAACCGAAAGCGTGGCAATGAAAAACGTAGAGCTCACAACAAAAACCCTCAAGCGTCTCAAAGAGCTCGGTTTTTCGGTATCAATTGACGACTTCGGCACCGGTTATTCTTCCCTCGCGTATCTCAGACGATTCCCGCTGGATAATCTGAAAATCGACAAATCCTTCGTTATGGGAATCGACGAAGATCCGGACGACGCATTGATTGTTGCTACGGTTATTTCGATGGCTCACAATCTGCGGCTCAAAACAATTGCCGAAGGCGTTGAGACCGAAGAACACTGGAAAATACTGCGGATTCTGCGTTGTGATATAGCTCAGGGTTTTCACTGCGGAAAGCCTTCACCGCCGGGAGTCGTCGAGAAATTATTGCAAGTATAATGAAAAAGCCGCCTCGTTTTGGAGGCGGCTAAAGATGCAGGTGAAGACTTAATTCGGTATGATCACATTATCGATAACGTGAATCACACCATTCGAAGCATAGACATCCGCAGTGGTCACGGATGCGTTGTCAACCATGAGCGTACCTCCGTCTAAGGAGATGGAGAAGCTCTCTCCGAGAGCGGTTTCGGCGCTCGTCAGCGTTACAGCCTGATCCGATGTAACGAAGCCAGGGACGACATGATAGAGAAGAATATCGGTCAGTGTGGGGATGTCGTTCAGCAGCGCCGCAACTGTTCCCTCAGGAAGTTTTGCGAACGCCTCATCAGTCGGCGCAAATACGGTAAACGGGCCTTCGCCCTGGAGCGTTCCCACGAGCCCCGCCGCCTGTAGAGCTGCGGCGAGCGTAGTAAATCTTCCGTCATTGACGGCGACGGTTACAACGTCTCCATCAACCATCAGTTCCTGAGCTCCCTCAGCTCCGACGGAAAATACAAGCACGATCAAAAGAATAACGAGCGATATAACGGTTTTCATTGGTTCCTCCTTGTTGAACCACTTTTTTATCCGGCACCTTTCGGCTTCCGTTGTATAGCTAATATTACACTGATCATCAGAAAAGTCAATGTTTTGTATAGTTTATATAAAATATTTTTCTAACTACGTGCCATTGTGCTCTTGATAATGGAGCTATGCCAACGCGGCGAGGCGATTTCGCAGCCGATTAAAATCCGAAATCCACTCGATATCCACATCCGATAGCGCTTTGAAATACGATTGGGAAGCTGCGCCACCAACGATAATGTCCGTGGACGACGAACAGAGTGATCGTAGATCCCGCAATTCGTCTTCGAGAAGCACGTCGCCCGAGGGATGTACGATGCTCAACAGAAGAGCTCTTGCTTCATGCAGCTCGCACGCAGCGGCGAGATCGTTTATCGGCACATTGGCTCCGAGATAAACCACGTTCAGCGCTTCGAGCGATGCATGCACCGCGGCAAGGAGTGCTCCGATCTCGTGATTTTGCCGCGGCGGTGTTGCCGCTATCACAAGCGATGCATTTTCAGCCGGGGTGCTGCGGGCGAGTAACGTTTCGAGAAAGCCTCTGATTGCAGCAGTCGTCATGTGTTCGTGATATACGCGTGATCTGCCGTTACGCCACCGCTCGCCAATCGCCCGCATTACTCGGGATACAACCGTATCAAGCGTCTCGTGGATTCCAAGAGACACCGAAGCCCGATTTAGCACGTGCCGGAGTTTTTTCGGATCGAGCTCATCCACTGCCTCTATCACCAGCTGAATAAATCCATCCGCGTCCTTTTCGTGATTATGTGCCGTGGTAATCGCCGCAGAATCAACAGAATTGTCATCATTAAGCAAGGACGACGAAATCTCCCTGCTTTCATGTAATGCGTCCTCCCGCACCATTCTCCGCAGATCTTCGGTTGAAAGCGTGGCAATACGCCCAATGCGATAACCGGTTTCAACCGCTTTTTTGAGGAGTAATAACCGGGTTATATCATCGTCGCTATATATCCTCTGATTCCCGGAGGTCCGCGACGGGGTGATTGCCCCGTATCGGTTCTCCCACGCCCGGAGAACATGCGATGTCAATCCTGTTTTCTTCGATACGATTCCCATTGAGTGTTTTTCTGCATCCATTTCCTAATGAAATACCCAATTCGGCACGCATTGTCCATACTTAGACAAAAACTCGACGATTTTCGACCTTCCCGTACTTCTTTACTTGCCGCACCGGGCTTTCCGGCAGTAAGCTACGGATCATGCAACGAATAAGTATTCTCATCGGATTAATCCTTATAGCGATTATCTCCCCGATCTGGTCTCAGTCGCCGCCGAATTCGGTGGCGGCACCCGACGGTCATGATGCGCTAACTGTAAATCCTGCCGGCATCGGTGTCGGTAACGGAATCGGTCTGGCGATCGAGTACGAGTACCTGATAGGGTCGAATCCGTTTTCTGGTTCTCTGTCCGACGCCGTGAATGGTGTCTCGGTATTCTCGAATGGTCCCGGCACGAGCTATGTATACCGAAGGGCCGAAGATACGAGCTATCACGATTTCGGATTCGGATTAGAGCCGGCCCGCAACCTCTATCTCGGTGGAGGAGTCGGGATAACCGAGCTCGACACATCGACGTTGAACTATCGTGCCGGTTTGTTATATAGACCGATTGATGCATTGTCGGTCGGAGGTGTTGTATCGGTAGACTCCGATACGTCGGTCGAGACGACGATGGGTCTCGGGATCAGGCCACTCGGTTTCTCAAAGCAGCTTCAGGACATTTTGACGGTGGACGGTCAAATTTCCTACACATCGAACGGTGGATTCTCACTTCCGAGCATAGGCGTATCGTTGCATGTACCGAAAGGATTTATCATATCCGGTGCGTACGATTTCGATTCAAATGCGCTCAGCGTAGGCGGGAGTATTTCTGCAGGTAACATCAGAAGCGGAGCTATGTATTCATCAGACACGATGAAAAGAAATACTCACTCCGGTCTTCCGATGAGCTCTAACGGATCTGCCGATTCCAGCGGATCGATACGCGGAACGCTTCATCTGTCGCCCAGCCAATTTCCCACCCCGGAATATCTCAAACCTCGATACGTGGCCGAGTATGAACCGGGACCGCGTGTTGTCGAGCGGTCGCAGGTACCGACCCTTCCGGGTTTTGCCGATATATCCCGAACCGATTCGTTGACGGCTATTATCTCGGAAATCAAGCGTCTTACCGATGATCCCAGGGTAACCGGATTGCTTTTTAGAAATCATCTATTGCAGTTGTCACTCGCACATGTGCAGGAGCTCCACGTCGCGCTACGGCAGTTCAAAGAGCAGGGGAAACAGGTCGTTTTTTACTACGAGAGCGTCGGGAACGTAAACTACGCATTTGCA
>CAYLZA010000394.1:0-1008 GCA_964387575.1 uncultured Spirochaetales bacterium
CATTCAGCGGATTGCCCTATATCATTGTTGCGGCAAAGACGCCAATCGATAATCGGTATCTGACGGCCATTCTCAATCTTCGGACCATATGGGAAATTGTGGATGAGGTTACGCTCGGAGATTTCGGTTTTGCGACCGTGGTGGCGCCGAACGGTTATATCATCGCGCACCGGGATAAAACGCTCATTCTTTCACAAGCTGCATCGTATCTACAAACCGAAATCAACAAAAAGATACCCGAATCGGGTGTTATCCGCACCGTAAAAACCAAGGCCGGGGAGAAAAAACTGATCGCGTCCTCGCGTATCAATCCGGTGGGATGGGTGCTCTCGCTGGAGCAAACCGAAGAAGAGGCGTTTATCCCGATCACCTCGATCTCCTTTTACGCGATAATACTCCTCGGCACCGGTGTATTTCTTGCTTCGGCAACCGGGCTCGTCGTTGCGGAAAAAGGACTCAAGCCGATCAAAGTCCTTATAACGAATCTGGAAAAGGTACGAAACGGTAATCTCGGCTACCGGCTTCCGGAAGTATCGCGGGACGAAATCCGAGATGTTGTGCGCGCGTTCAACACAACCCTCGATACGCTCGAACAACGAACACGGGAGGTGCGGGAATCGGAGGAACAGCATCGACTTGTCTCCGACAATGTAAGCGATTTGATTTTCGTTCTCGATAAAGACGGGAGAATCCTGTTTCTCAACCGTCGATTCGAGTCGCTTACCGGGTATGATCGACGAGAGTTTATCAATACAGGATTCGCCGGTCTGCTCGATCCGGAGAGCAGATCGGTTCTCGATGAACGAATTTCCGAGATTCTCGAAGACGAGAACAGATCATCGGAGGAGACCAGGTTGCGGATGCTTCCCAAAAGAGGTGATCCGCTGAGTCTCGAGGCGAAACTGGTGCCGGCGACCGACGAAAACGAATCGGTGCGGATATACGGTGTTGCTCGAGATGTTACCGAGCGCGATATCCTTCGTGAACAGATGTTTCAAGCGGAAAAAC
>CAYLZA010000394.1:1018-3933 GCA_964387575.1 uncultured Spirochaetales bacterium
CACGTAGAAACTGCGCTTGGCCCTCGGGTAGTTGACAAGCAGTTCCTGGAAGGCATCGTTTCGCAGGAGTTTCATCGTCTCCGTGAAGCTCTTCTTGATCCGGCCGAAGAGCTCATCCGCAAAGCGGTTCAGGTCCCCGTCAGCTACGAAGGCGGCGAACTTCTCCCGGGCCTCCGCGCTCATGGCGCGGTCTATGCGGCGGAGCCGCTTGACCCCACGAGCTCAACAATCCGCTGACCACCGTCGTAGGTCGAGCGGAGCTTTTGGCGAACGAAGAAGACCTTCCGGCCGACGTTTCACAGCAGCTTGCGATCATTTCCCGTGAAGCCCGAAGGACGACACGAATCGTAAAAAACCTGCTCTCATTTGCGCGGAAATCCACGGTTGAAAAGCAGTTGACCGATATCAACAGTCTGATCCAAAACATCGTAGAGCTTCGCGCCTATGAGCTCAACGTAAATCGAATCCGTCTTCATACCTTTCTATCAGACGAGCTTCCTGAGATTGTTGTCGACCCGGATCAGATTCGCCAGGTCTTTCTCAATCTCATCAACAACGCCATTCATGCCCTGCTCGAAAAACCAGGCAACAGAAATCTCATCATCACAACTGAACCGATCGATAAAAAAGTGCGAATTTCGATAAAAGACAACGGCATCGGTATTCCGGAGTATGTGAGAAAACGGATATTCGATCCGTTTTTCACCACGAAACCTAACGGCCGGGGCACCGGTCTCGGGCTTTCGATATCGATGAACATCGTTCACCATCACGGCGGGGTTTTGTCGGTAAACACTCATCCGGGCAAAGGAACTGAGTTCATCGTGCTGCTTCCCGCCGTCGGCGATAACACGGTCGGGGAATCGAAATCAAACGACGAGGACGTACCGATCGTTTTCGTCAAACCTTGTGATGTTCTCGTTATCGATGACGAAACCGAGATTACCGAGCTGCTCAAAAATGGTCTCGAAAGCGCGGGATGCACGGTTAGAACAGTGAATTCCGGTACCCGGGCGATGGAAATGGTCGAGAGGAACGGTTTCGATTCGATCATATGCGATATGAGGCTTCCCGATATAGACGGTTGGGAAGTGTTCCAGTGGGTCAAGCAAAACAAACCTGACGATCTCAATCGTTTCATTTTCGTCACCGGTGATGTGCTGAACGAGCATCTCAAATCGTTGATAGACTCGGCAAATATCGCATGTGTACGAAAGCCGTTCGAAGTACGAGATGTGATAGAAGCGATCGCCGTCCAACAGGATCGCAACAGCAACTCGACACCATAGCGAGGAGCGTTTACAGATAGGGGTTCGCTCGCGGACCGGTAGTGGCGATCGGAACCGACCGGTCCGGGTTGGTCGGGTCGGCCTCTTCCATTATTTAGTGATCCGAATCCTGTGGAATTCGCATTTTTATGCGTATCGCAGCGTATTTAACCGCGAAAACGGTAGCAGAAGCCGTCAGGTCTGCATATTTATACAAATTCCACAGGATTCGGATCAGTAGTCTCCCATTAGCCGTCTCGAAAAACACCAAAATCCTGACCTTTACACTAGTCTTCATGATTTGTATATTATGAGCCATAAAAAGCCCGTTTTTGACTAATAAAAGTATAGTTTTAGCATATACAATATCAACGCAGGGAGGAATCCAGTGAGAAATCGTTGGAAACACATACCGATATTACTCTTTTTTGCCGGTGCCGCGATTACACTCGTACTGCTTTACCGGGACTCACTAGAAGCGCAGGAAACGCCTACGGTCAAGGAAGAACAGGCACGGAGCGATAGCTCGACCTCAAGAAGGACCTATGGTGAAGCTGAGACCGACGAAACCGACGTTGCCGCTGTGCCGAGTCGGGACATGCGAATGGGCACGGTAGGTTAGGTAGGAGAAAATGCAATCGGAATCGACCCGACCGAATATCTCACAACATGGAACTTCAACAATCTTCCGGAAGAGAAACGGTCCAACTTTTATCGGGAGTCGGAGCTCGAAGACGAAACGACGCTTCGCGAATATTGGTTCTACGCCTCGAACAGAATGATCGAGGTTGCGCCGGGAGTCGAGTTTCCGGCCTGGACCTATAACGATCAGGTGCCGGCGCCGACGATACGCGCCGACGAAGGAGATCTGGTTCGTGTACACTTCACAAACAACGGGACCGAGGCGCACACCATCCACTTCCACGGCTATCATCCGGAGGAGATGGACGGCGCCCTGCCGCATCAGTTCGTTGATCCGGGAGACACGTTCGTCTACGAGTTCAGGGCCGAGCCTGCAGGGCTTCACCTCTACCACTGCCATTCGACTCCGCTGATTGAGCACATCCATCGGGGGCTGTACGGCGTGTACATCATCGATCCCGGGGAGGGAAGAGAACCGGCTCAGGAGCTGATCATGCTGATGAACGGGTTCGATACCAATTTCGACGAGTCAAACGAGCTCTACGCGGTCAATACCGTAGCATTCTACTACGCCGACAATCCGATCGTTATCGGTTTCGTCGCCGCGTTTCTCGGGCTGTATGCCGCCTCCGGCAGGGGTATCCGCAAACAACGGGCCGGTGGCGAGAGCTATTCCCCCCGGCTTTTTCTGGCCTACAGCATCGCCCTTGGAATAGGAGTCCACAATCTCGGCGAAGGACTCGCCATCGGCGGGGCGTACGCGGTCGGGAACGTCGCCCTCGGAACACTGCTCGTCGTCGGTTTCATGATCCACAATGTGACCGAAGGTATTGCGATTGTTTCGCCCGTTTCGCAACATACGCCCGGTATAAGACATTTCATCTTCTTCGGGTTGATCGGCGGAGCACCTGCGATTATCGGAACCTGGATCGGAGGATTCGCATACACTCCGCTCTGGGCCGTCTTCTTTCTCGCCGTGGGAGCGGGAGCGATATTCCAGGTGAT
>CAYLZA010000395.1:0-3931 GCA_964387575.1 uncultured Spirochaetales bacterium
CCTTTTTCCTCGGACAGCAGCGATACGAACTCGACATGCCCGGCGATTTCCGCGCGGGGTACACATACATCGAGCAGCTCGGCGGTTCCCGGACGAAGCGCTTCATAGACCATGCTTCGCAGCTCGAGGACGGAACGTTGCTGTTCTCCGGTAGATGCGACCAGAACATCCAGTGCGTTCTCGGACTCGACGATTTCGGCGATCCGCTCCGACCGGGCAAGCAGCTCATCCTCGTTGTCTCCATCGAGAATGAATATACACGACGCTCCACCGACCTTTGCGGGCCAGCTTTTCTTGAGCAGTCGTTCGGAGCAGGCAACTACCTCGTGATCGATGAACTCAACCGCCATAGGTACGATACCGGCGGCGAGCACTTCCGGAACCGCTTTGATTGCATCGGTGGTCGTCTCGAACGGAACGACGAGAGTGTAGACCGCTCCCGGTGGCTGCAACAGCGAGAGGGTCACCTCGGTTATGATACCCAGAGTTCCCTCCGATCCGATAAACAGATTTCTGAAATCGTATCCGCAGGTAGCTTTTCGCACCTTGCTTCCGAAGGCGACGGCGGTCCCGTCTGCGAGAACCGCCCTGATGCCGAGCACGAAATCGCGTATCGTTCCATACTTCACGGCCCGGGAACCACCGGCGTTCGTTGCGACCGCACCGCCTATCTCGGCGCTTTCGTCCCCGGGATGCGGCGGGAAAAAGAGTCCCGCTTCGTCTACGGCTTCATAGATTCCGCTCAGGGTAACCCCCGCCCCGGCAGTGATCGTCTGATTGTCGGTATCGACTTCCTTTACCCGACACATTCTTTCCATGGAAAGCACGACTCCATCCTCGGAAGGAACGCATCCCCCCGACAATCCGGTACCCCCGCCGCGAACCGTAAGCGGGGTTCCCGTTTCGTTACAGAGCGCCGCAATCTGCGACACTTCGTGCTCGGTTTGCGGTTTCAGCACGACCGCCGGTGTGATCCCGATTTCCTCGGAGGCAAACTCGTCGCTCCTGCCGGCGTTCCGCGTCTCCTCATCGAGGAAAATCGCCTCTTTATCGAGCGTCTTCCCGACCTTCTCGAGAAATGATTCAATTGACGACATACAATGCCCCCTCCAAAATAGGATTCAATCCGGTCAACCGGGCTACGAAGTCTTGTTCGACGGTGTGTTCGTACGTGCAAAAAACTCGTCGGTCAGCTCGGCCGCCATCGAGCACACATCGTGTATGTAAATCTGATCCTGCTCTACTCTTCTCCGTCGATTATTCATTCGGGATTTCTACCAGCTCGCCACATGTGCTTCCAGGAGACGCTGAAGCTTTCTGCGTTCTTCGGAATAACTTGCGTTTTCAGACACATCGTTTTGCTCGAGCGGGTCCTTTTCCAGATCGAAAAGAAGCATCCCGTCGTTCGAATTGTCTACATTTACGACCAGCTTCATAGCTCCGGCGCGTACCATAGCGATCCGCTCCTGTGTTCGGATGACCGGAGGATTGAGCGTAAACTCGCTGAAAACCGGGTGCGGATCCGGTTCAATTCCCCCGGAAACGGTCCGTTCGAGCGAGATTTCGGCGATGTCTTCGCCATCGTGTTTTATCCGACATAAGCCGAGAAGTGTCGGAATCAACGATCGTGTTTCCACCGGCGTGTCGACAACAGCTCCCCGATGCGCTTTTTCTGCATTCGGCACCGAAATAATATACGGAACACGCGCAGTCGGCTCGAAGAACGTCTGCTTTTGAACGAGCCCGTAATCGCCGAGATGCGTCCCGTGATCGCTGGTATATACGATTATCGTATTGTCACGAACACCTTCCTGATCGAGAAGCGTCGTGAGACGGGCAACCTGCTCATCGAGAAACAAGACGTACCCGTAATACCGGCTTCGCATCGAAAGCACGTCCTCGCGTGAAAGTCTTTCGGATCCGGAATACTCGTTTATCAGGCTCGACAACCACTTCGGAGGATTCCCGGGTGGGAGCTCTGTTTCATCGGGAAAGGAGACCGATTTTCCGTCGACGGAGTCGCACCACGGAGCCGGCACGGCAACCGGTGTGTGTGGTCCGTTGAACGATATCCGCAGGAAAAACGGTTGCTCCGAATCGCCGCTTCGAAGCCAATCGGAGGCCCGGTCGACGGCAACGCTCTCGGCCATTTCGGTTGCTTCGCCGGGGAACCGCCCTGAAAGTATCCACGATGTCGGTCCCGGGTACTTGACCACATCGTAGTCGTCTTCATCGTACGTCGAGGCGTATCGCGTATAGTCGACGAGGTCACTGATGACGATCTGCTCTTCGTGCTCGAAAGCCGGTGTATCGAGATCGTAGTGCTGTTTGCCAAAGCTCGCCGTCCGATAACCGGCCTCCGAAAAGAAACGAAGAGCGGATCGGATTTCTTCGACCCGCCTCGGGTTTTCGCTGTTTTGGAGGACGCCGGTTTCACCGGGGTAGCGGGCTGAGAATATCGCGGTTCGTGCGGGAATGCAGACGGGAGCCTGCGTATATGCATTCGAGAATCTGACGCCTTCCGCTGAAAGCGTATCGATTGCAGGTGTACGCGACCAGCCGCTTCCATAGCAACGGAGCGAGTCACATCGCTGCTCGTCGGTCATGATCCAGAGGATGTTTGGTGTTCGATCGGATCTTTTTTTCTGAGCCATAGATGTTATATCCCGTGGGATTCGAGAAACTCGAATATCCTCGCGTTTTCGAACTCATGTGCACCGGGATGCGCGTGAAAACTGAACGATTCGGGAATTCCGAGTGCTTCGTAACGCTCTCGTACACGTTTCTGAGCGCGTTTTGCGCCCGAAATCGGCACAACCGTGTCGTTTTCTCCGTTTTGGATGAGCAGCGGCCGCGGACAAACGAGGCCTGCGATATTGGGTGGATCGAATGTGTTATATCCGTCGGTAAAAGTACGGTCCAGTAGCGAGGTACCGAGCGTATCGATCGTCTCCTCATCGATGGTGTAGTCCCTGAAAATTCCGGATGCGACACACGCCGAGATTTCGGTGCCGACCGCGGTCGTACCCAGCGAAAAGTACCCTCCATAGGAAAGACCGGCCATAGCGATCCTGGCGGTATCAATCGTGTTTTTCATGGCGAGAATCGCTCTGAGGCTGTGTGAAATTTTAAACACCTCAATGCCGACTATCCGCAGACCGATCGGAAACGCAAGACGGTCGTAGAAATAGCGGTCCCGGGCCCTCGGCGGATCTCCACCGTACCCAACGGTCATCAGAATATACGGCGCCCACACCGCGTATCCCCTGCGAGCCGCCTCGGGGCCGAATTCGTGATAGGGTTCTCTCGTATCCAGATCGCATATCGCTTCCGGGCACCCGCCTCCCCCGTGACACGCGATGACAAGCGGTATTTTGTCGGACTCCGCCGGCATAGCCGGTTCGATATAGATGCCGTAGCTCGTCAATCCTTCGGCCACCGGTATCCGGCAGCGGTAATACGTCCCTGCTTTGTCCTCCCCTATGCCCTCGAAATTCGATTTTTCTACGGCCGTCTCGGGAGTAAATGCGGCATCTTCGGAGGGCATCCCGATCAAGCGTCTGAAATCGGCCCGATACGATTCGATCGAGCGTGCATAGGCGTTAGGCGACGATAGATCCGGTGCGAAGTAGCGTGCTCGTTTTTCAATGCTCTTTTCGAGCAAACCGCGTACATATGACTCCATCTCGTCGTGCTGCTCGCATCTGAATCGATACGATTCGGCAAACGGCTCATGAAAGCGGCTTCCGGAAACGCCGTCGGTTCGTGATCGAGACATTATGATTCCTTCGTGTACATGATTTTGCCCCCTGAGATGCCGAAGGGGATGAAGAAGTAGTCGTCGGTCCAGAATGCCTTCCCATCGGAACGATGGTTCCACCACTCCGTCTCCGATACCAGATCGGTGTCGCGACGGGTGGGTGCCGCGTAT
>CAYLZA010000396.1:0-3930 GCA_964387575.1 uncultured Spirochaetales bacterium
GTCCGCTTCCAGAGCGCTCACGTCGGCTGCTATGCCGAAAACATCGGTTATGTATCGAGACTACTCGACACGTATCCGAACTTCAATGTCGATGTATCCGCGCGGCTCGCAGAGCTCGGGCGGCAGCCGTACACGGCCAGGGAGTTTTGTCTCAAATATCATGACCGGATAGTCTTTGGTGTCGACACCGGTGGAAACCCGTTTGACATGAATCGATCGATAAGCTGCTTTCGATTTTTCGAGACTTTTGACGAATATTTCAACTACAGCGTAAAAGAACCGCCTACGCAGGGAAGATGGCGAATATACGGAATCGGCCTCCCCGACGAAATCCTGTCGGACATCTATTACAACAACGCCGTAAAGCTATGGGGAGAAGAACCGCGAGAGCTCAAGTGAATGCGGTAATTCGCCCCAGAAGGAAATCCCCAATCGTTACTCCGACTATCTGATCGGTTTCATACCGGCTTTCGCTCACCACGGTCAATCGGCGGACGTTTGGAAAGGTTTTTGGAAACCAGGCAAACTCCAGCGGAGATGTCCTTCCCAACTTGACCTCAACGAAAGAGCTTGGTGATTCCACGAAGTCGATCTCGTGTTCCCTGGATGCCCAGTGCGGAATAAGCTCGGGGACATCGTCACCGCGTATTGCAGCCCTGCGAAATAATTCCTGCGCCACCGTCCATTCGAGCATAGCTGCCTGAGCTTCGTCGGGCATTGCGTGAAAATCTGCCGGTGAGCGCGGATGTAACGGGTGCCATGCTGTACCTGCAAGGGTATTGGTAAAATGGTATTTCGACGGTCTTCTTCGGTTGCCTCTACCGGCATTCGAGTCCCATGGGTGGCTGATGCCGACGCACAGCAGATCGGCAAAAGTGTCGATGTATTCAGCGGCGATAGTGTTGTTTGCAAGTCCTGCCTCACGGGCCAGCTTCGATTGCCCAACCGGCGAACCGGCGAATCTGAAGATGCATTCTATGACCCCGAGAAGGGACGCACGGGAACGGCCGGATCGGGCAAAGGCGCCGAATATCCAATCACGAACCAGCTCGATCACGAAGTCCGGAAGACGTCCGGTAGAGATGAGCTCCGCTCCCGCGACAGGCGAACCTCCGGAGAGGATGTACGCTGGAACTACGTCCTCCGGCGCCAGATTCCCATGCGCCTTGGATGCGAACTCGCCGAACGGGATAGGCGTAAACAGATACGAAGTTCGAGACAGACGACCTTTTCTTCCCGGTAGCCGCTCAGAACCATGCCGGAGATCCGCCGCCTGCGAGCCGGTCGTAACGATCAGAACGTTTTGCACCTCCCCTTGATCCGCCAATACTTTGAGTGCTTTCTGCCAGTCGTTGATTGCCGTTATCTCATCGACGAATAGCCGTCGGACGGGGGCATTTGTTCGGTAGAGTGGAAGCAGCATACGGATTTCATCCCGCAAATCCGCCGCCGAAATGATTTCGTCTCCATTGAGGAAGAAGGCGGTTCCCGCTCCAAACATATCAATCGTATCCTTGATCATCTTCTGAAGCCAGGTGCTTTTTCCGTACTGACGCGCACCTCTCAGCACTAAGATTCCCGGCTCCTCAGGCAGCGAATCAAGTCCGAAGTCGAAAGCGAAAACCGTCGAGGATTGCTCGAGCTGGTCGAGCTTGGGCAGTACTCCCGGCTCTTCGACATGCCCTTCTGATAGCGCCCGGTTGATCTGCAGTGTGGTCATGAGCAATCTCCAACGTTTAGAATGTTCGATACGTCAACGTTCTAAACGTTAGATTATCAAACGTTGTGGGCGTTGGCAAGTGGGTGCGATCACCGATCGGCCTGCGCCGACCGACGTATTTGAGCGTACACTTCCTTGAGTAGTGCGGCACTAACCGCCTTGCGAAAAGCGTCTTCGTTCATGAATTTCGCGGCGAGGTCTTCGTTCTGTTCCATGCGGTCGATGAACAGGTTCTCCAGCGTTTTTGCGAATACATAACCGAAGTTCTCCTCGGTGTTTGCGAGCGCCGCCTGTTGAAGGTTCTCGTCGGCGACGGCGTCTTCCCGGATCGAGTCGAAGAACAGCTGATCACCTGTGGTAAACTCGGTACCGAATCGATCGTTGAGGATATCGATGAGCTTCGAAAGCTCGATCTTCTCGCGGTGCTCCGCGCCAGTGCCGACCGACGTTGGTCCTCCGATTTCATACGACTCACCTTTCTCCAGAACGATCGTCCCTTCGCTGATCTTCTGGAGACGATAGTACTTGAGCGATACATCGTCGTCGAAGTGGTACATCGGTCCGCGGTCTCCTCGCGGTAATTTGGAAAGGAGAAATCGCACGTATGAGTAGAGTTTCTCCAGATCCGAGTCCTGGAACGGAATGACCTGCGATAGAAACGAATAGAGACTCCGAAAACCGACGAGTGTTTTTCTGAACTGCGTCGCTTCCTCCTCGTCGAGCTCATTGAATCTGCCTGTCGCAGGATCGATACACGCGTTGAGTCGGGCGTGATCCGTCGCCGTCTGCCGTGCCTTCGCCTTATAGAATACCCGGCAGAACTCCCCGACCTCAGTTTTGTGGTAGACCTGGTATCCGTCGAGCTTGGCCTGGAGCTCGTAGAGTTGTTGAGGATCGGCCTGTTCACCGATGATCGTCTGCTCGTAGTACGGTTGAAATGCGTCGCGAATCTCCTCGGCGTCGTTCACGAAATCGAGGACGAACGTGTCCTCCTTGCCGGTATGCGTCCGATTGAGGCGCGACAGGGTCTGTACGGCCTGTATTCCCGCAAGCCGTTTATCGACGTACATCGTGTGGAGAAGCGGCTGGTCGAAACCGGTCTGATATTTGTCGGCCACCAGGAGCACCTGATACTCGTCTGTGCCGAATCGGTCGGGTAATTCCTTTTCCCGAATCCGCCTCCCCTTCGCATCGATATTCATCCCGCTTTCGGTGTACTCTGCATCCGGCGCATCGGGATATACCACCGTCCCCGAGAATGCCACCAGCGTACTGATCCCGTGATAGCCCCGTTTCGCGATGTAGGCATCCATCGCCCGCTTGTACCTGACCGCGTGCAGGCGGCTCGACGATACGACCATCACTTTCGCTCGCCCTCCGATCTTGTGCTGCGTGAACTGCCTGAAGTGCTCAACCATAACCTCGGTCTTCTGCGCGATGTTGTGCGGATGGAGACTCATAAACCTTGCGAGCGCACGTGCCGCCTTCCGCTTCTCGACTCTCGGGTCGTCCTGAATCGATTTGACGAGTCGATAGTAGGTCTTGTACGTCGTGTAGTATTTGAGCACATCAAGGATGAATCCCTCTTCGATCGCCTGTCGCATCGTGTAGAGATGAAAAGGCGCGGGCTTTCCGTTGGGACCGGACCGGCCGAAGACCTCGAGCGTCTTGTATTTGGGCGTGGCGGTGAACGCGAAGAAGCTGATGTTAGGTTGCCGCCCGCGCTTGGCCATCGTCTTGAGGATCTCCTCCTCGATATCGGAAAGACCTCCGGCCTCCGCCCTGGCTCTCGCTTCCTCCTCGATTGCGGCACCTGATAGAACTCCCTTGAGCTCGGCGGCGGTTTCGCCTCCCTGCGAGCTGTGCGCCTCATCAACGACGACCGCGTACCGCTTTTTGGGCAGGGCGCCGACCTTCTCGGTAACAAAGGGGAACTTCTGAAGCGTCGTGACGATGATCGGAACTCCGGTTGCCAACGCGTGGGCGAGCTGAGCCGAATCGATCTCGATCTTTTCGACGACGCCCTGCTTGTGCTCGATCTGATAGATGGTGTTCTGGAGTTGCTGATCGAGGACCACCCGGTCGGTAACCACGATCACCGAGTCGAATACCTTTTCGTCGTTCTCGTCGTAGAGCGATGAGAGACGATGCGCCAACCAGGCGATGGAGTTGCTTTTGCCGCTTCCGGCTGAATGTTGCACCAGATAGTT
>CAYLZA010000397.1:0-3899 GCA_964387575.1 uncultured Spirochaetales bacterium
ATCCTTCCAGGATAGCCGAAGCGCAGGTGCACGATTTTCCTGCGATGTGGGTGTTGTCCTTTACCGCTATCGGGAGCCCGAGGAGCGGTTTGTCGGACGGATCCCCGCGATCTCGTGTCGGCTCCGGATCTTGCATTCGACCGGTGCCGTCTTTCCCGCCCCGCGTCCGGGAGCTTCGAATTTCATCACACTCCTTCGCACGCGCCTCGGCGTCTTCGAAAAATTCGATGAATCCGTTTACTGCATCATCACGACCGGCGTCCTTCTCATAGTGCTCTCGGAAACAGCGAACGATTTCCACCGAGGTCAGCTCACCCGTTTCGAGCAGGTGTCTGAGCTCGTGCAGATCGCACTCCACGATCGGTTTGCCCGAAGCGGTCACACGATTACTCATCGTCGTTCTCTCCGATGATCCGGGGAACGACGAAATATCCGTTCTCGAACGTGGTCGAGAATCCGACTATCGCATCACGATTTACTCCGGGCCGTTCTTCGTCATGCCGCCGTGAAGTAAAGGCAACCGATTCTCCGAGGTCCACGTCTATTTCTTCCGTGTCGTACGTTTTGAGAATCTCGAAGTAGTCGAAGATATCCTGCAGTTGTGACTGTAGTGCGGCGGTTTCTTCGGGCGTAGCCGTTAATCTGCTCAATTCGAGCAGGTTTTTCATCTCCCGGTCGTCAATCATCTACTTCCATCCTCTCGAGGTTTGCGTATTTCGGTAGAAAACGGGCGGTGCGCCCGGTCTCGAATCGGACGAGAACTACCAGCTCGGAGGCATTATACCAGGATTTGATAATCGATCCATAACCGTATTCATCGTGATACACGGACGCTCCTGGAGCGTATTCGTCGGGAACATCGGCTGCAACGGCCGCACCGGTTGTACCATATGCAGCCGACCTCCCCGGTCCGCCAATACCCGATCCTCCGTCGACATCCGAATCGATCTCGAGCAGATCCTCGGGAATCTCGGAGAGAAATCGTGATGGTTCGAAATAGCTCGTGCGTCCCCACAGCCTTCTGGTACAACAGGTGGTCAGATACAGCTCATCCATCGCTCTGGTAACGCTTACGTAGAATATCCGTCGTTCCTCCTCGAGGTCGTCGACACTCTCGCTCCGCCACCCCGGAAACAGCCCGTCATCGAGCCCGGTTATAATTACCCGCGGGAACTCCAGACCCTTTGTGTTGTGCATCGTGATCAGCGTAACCCGTTTATCCCCTTCGGCCTCCGACCGTTCATTCGCGCGCTCGAATCTCGATCGATCGAGCTCGATTTCCTCGAGAAAGCCGGCCAGACCGCTTCGACCGTTCTCGAAAAACGCCGCCGCATTCACCAGCTCCTCCATGTTTCCGATCCGGGTGCTCCCCGAAACTTCGTCCTCCTCTCCGTGTAGCCTGAGCAAGCCCGACCTGTGGAGCATTGCGTTGACGAACTGAGAAAGGCTTTTTTGCTCGAGCGACGCGCTCAATTCGCGATGGATTTCGAGAAACTCATCAACTCCCTTTCGCGAGCGACTCGAAAGATCGTCCCGTACTGCAATCATCGCCTCGATGAGATCGCCACGGGTATGTACCGACGCTTCGACAATTCTCGACACGCTCTTCCCACCGATACCACGGGTCGGTTTGTTCACAATCCGTCTGAACGCAACCTCGTCGCGGTGATTGACGAAAAGCGAGAGGAACGCGATCGAATCCTTGACCTCCTCCCGTTCGTAGAAACCGAGTGAACCGACGATTCGATATGGAATTCCCCTCCGGTTGAAAAGCGTCTCGAACGCAAGCGATTGCGCGTTGGTCCGGTAGAGCACCGCAGTTTCTTCATACCGCTCGTCGCCGAGAATACGCGCGCAGTACTCGGCTTCCTCGTTTTGATCGAAGAGCCGTGCGAGAACCGGACGTGCCCCGCCGGTTCTGTCGGTCCAGAGTGTTTTTCCGAGCCTTCCCCTGTTGTTTCCAACGATATGTGATGCCAGATCGAGGATCGCGTTCGTCGATCGGTAATTCTGCTCGAGCCGTACGACCGAGGTGTCCTCGAAAAGATCGGGAAACTCGAGAATATTTCGTACTTCGGCCCCTCTGAATCGATAGATCGATTGATCGTCGTCTCCTACCACGCACAGATGCGTGTCCGGGCCGGTCATCGTCTTCAGGAGCTCGAATTGGGCCACATTGGAGTCCTGGTATTCATCGACGAGGATATATCGATATCGTTCCCGAACCTCTTCGCGCACGTCCCGATTGTCTCTCAGCAACCGAACCGTTCGTACGATCAGATCACCGAAATCGGCATTCCCGGTTTCGAGCAGCCGTTTTTGATACGCTACATATGTTTCGGGAAGCTCGGGATCGAAGGATATCGACTCGAGATCATCATCTGGGAAGAGATAGTAGTCCTTCGCTCTGCTTATCAGCCGGGAGTACCGGGAAAGCTCTTTCTTCGGTGTCGAATCATACAACGATTTTAGAAGCGAAATTGAATCATCGTCGTCATAGATCCGGAAATTTGGATCGAGACCCGCCCGTTCGGCATATCTCCTGAGCAATCGTGCGCCGAAGGAATGAAACGTCCTGATGGTTACACCGCGGGCATCGCCTACCATCGACATTACCCGTCCGAGCATTTCAGCCGCAGCCTTGTTGGTAAATGTTACTGCGAGTATTTCCGACGGATGCGCACGGCCGGTGGCGATGAGCCATGCGATTTTGGTCGTGATAACCCGGGTTTTCCCGGATCCGGCCCCGGCGAGGATGAGAAGGTATTTGCCGTCATGCTCAACCGCTTCCCGTTGTTCGGGATTGAGCGGCGTGAGAATATCCTCGAGATTCATGTGCATGCCCCCTCGAGATCGATTCCGTTTCGTCGAAAAAGCGAAACCCGTCTCACCTCGCCCGCTTCGAGTCTTTCTCCGTGTACCAATACGTGACCATCCACACCGGATGAGTGCATAAAACCTCGTCCTATCGCAGCGGTCATTCCTTCAATCGGTTCTTCGATGAGTACCGGTATGGTCATTCCCACAAAGCGGTCCATTCTCTCGGCGGTAATATCGTGCTGAAGCTCCTCGAGCTTTTCCCGACGTCGGGCAGCCGGTTTCCCTCCGAGCCGATGCCGGATACCCGCAAACGGAACCGCATGATATGCCCGGGTTCCCTCCTCACGAGAATACTCGAATACGCCGACCCATTCGAGCCGTGCCCGCTCCTGAAACGCTTCGAGCGCGCGAAAATCCGACCGCCCTTCACCGGGATACCCGACGAGAAACGTGGATCGGATTACCGCTTCGGGAACTACACTTCGTATATGTTTAATGAGCCGGAGGTACGAATCACTCGTTCCACGTCGTCTCATCGACGCGAGTATCGGCGACGAGGCATGCTGAAACGGAAGGTCGAAGTACGGAAGGAGTCTCGAATCTCGTTTCATCACATCGAGAATGTCTTCAGGAAAATGATCCGGATGAATATAGAGTACCCTGATCATAAAGTCGCCGGGTATTTCGAGAATCTCCTCGATAAGATCGACGATCTCCGGGCCACCACGGTCGATCCCATATGAACCGCAATCCTGCCCGATTACTACGAGCTCTTTTGCTCCCGCTTTCAGGAGATTCCGAGCTTCACCGACGATCGATTCGCGACTCTTGCTCCGGAGATCTCCCCTGATCAACGGTATTGCACAAAAGCTGCACCGATTGTTACATCCCTCGGATATTTTTATGTAGGCGCTCCCCGGAGGTGCCAGCGTTCCTGTTGATTCTGAAATCGATGAATCGGAAATTGCACCATGATCGGTCGTGAAAACCGGTCGATTTCCTGCAAGAACGTCTTCTATCGTCTCGGGGATGCGGGAGGGATTCCAGTTTCCGGCGAATCCGTCGATCTCCGGCATGTT
>CAYLZA010000398.1:0-3891 GCA_964387575.1 uncultured Spirochaetales bacterium
TCGATTTGCTTTGGCACCGGGTTGGTGCGTTGTCTGTTCTGGCGTTTCTTTATCTGAAAGTTTCGTTCTTCTTCCTGGCGTCGCTGTTTGCCGGTGTCACTCTTTTTCTTGGATCTGAAGTACTTCTTTCCACCGCCCTTGGTCTCGGCGGGAGTCTGCTTTGCCGCCGGAGGTGGTCCGCCGTGGCGGCGGGGAGGTCCAGATCGTCCTCCGCCGGTCGATTGCCTGCGCCCATCCCCCGAGCTCGGTTTCTTGTAGATTTTTTTATGATCCGACGTGGAACGTCGATCGCCCTGGCCGCTCTTGTCGCGTTGCCCGCGCCCCCTCGGTTGCTCGGTCTTTCGATCCGCCGGTGCGGTACGTCGTTGTTGACCGCCGGCCTGCGGTTGCTTTTTCGGCTCCGCTTTCGGTGCCTGCTCGGTTGTTTTTGGTTTGGGGGGGGCGGGGTTTTCTACGGGCTTTGCTTGCTCCGGTGCTTTTTTCTCTTCCGCAGGAGGAGCATCGGCTTTGGCGGTTACCTTGGGTTTCGGCTTTGGTTTTTTCTTACGTACGACAACGACTTTCTTGGGTTTCTTTTCCTCTTCGCCGCTTTCGGGTTCGGCGGGCGCTTCGGTTTTTTTGTGTTTTATGAGCGTTGTCTTTGGTTTTTGTTTCTTTTCTTCTTGTTCTTCAGCCATATGCTCTGTTGTATCCGATTACTCCTCTTCGTCCTCGTACTCAAAACTTAAACCTACACCACAATTAGGGCAAGAGGTCATGGATATGGTTATTTCACCACCGCATTCGGGGCATTCATAGACTTCTTCTTCAGTCGCTTCATCCGCTTTTTCGCTTTCGCCCTCTGCGGTCTCCTCGGACTCCTCGTCCACTTCCTCTTCCTCGGCAACCTCGGACGTCTCTTCTTCTCCTTCGATGACCTCGACGCTGTCTTCGATTATCGATTTGATTGTTGCAACATCTTCATCCGAGAGTCCTTCGATTGCATTGAGATCTTCTTCGCTCTTCGAAAGCAGCGATTCGATCAACTCTATACCGTTTTCCTTGAGAATTCGAACAACGTGCTCCGGAATACCCGGCAATTCAGCCACATTGGAGATCTCTTCGCCTTCAGATTCCTCTTCGAAATCACTGAACAACGCCGAAACCGCACGTTTCGTGTCGGCGGCAATATCCAATTCGCCGAACTGCTCCTCGGTCTTTACATCGATATTCCAGTCCACAAGCCGGTTTGCGAGACGAACGTTCAGTCCCTGTTTGCCGATTGCCAAAGAAAGCTGACCTTCGTCGACGACCGCAAGCGCCTGACGCTTGGGCTCATCGAGGATGACAACGGATTTGACTTCGGCCGGCGAAAGAGCGTTTTTGATAAACTCCTGCGGAAACGGCTCGAACTTGAGGATATCGATTTTCTCCCCTTCGAGCTCACGAACGATCGACTGAATGCGTACACCACGCATTCCCACACATGCACCGACCGGATCCACATCGTCTCGATTTGAATATACAGCGAGCTTGGTACGATAGCCCGGTTCTCTCACGATTTTGTGGATTTCCACGGTTTTGTCGTACACTTCCGGTACTTCGAGCTCGAATATTCGTTTTACAAAATCGGTATGTGTTCGGGAAAGGACGATCTGAAGTCCGTTCTGGTTTTTATTCACCTCATAAATCAGCGCTTTTATCCGGTCGTTCGGACGATATACCTCACGCGGAGACTGATATCGTTTCGGGAGGATTCCCTCGGTTTTTCCGAGATCGACAAAGATATTTCCGTTTCGCTCACGCTGATAGTACCCGATGATCATTTCGCCGACTTTGTCGATATATTCCGAGTAGAGTGTATCTTTCTGGATTTCCCGCAGTGTTTGTTTCGCCTTTTGCTTCGCGCTCTGAACCGAGATACGGTCGAAATCCCGCGGGTTAATTTCGATGAGAAGCTCGTCCCCGATTTCGCTTTCCTCGTTGTACTCGAGAGCATCTTCGAGAGAAATCTCCTCGACCGGATCTTCAACTTCTTCGACGATACGTTTCTGGGCAAATATATAAACATTGTCCCCGTCGTCGCTGAATCTGACTACCGCATTTTCCGAGGTGCCGTATTTCCGTTTATATGCCGCGAGCAGAAGCTCTTCTACGGTTCTTTCTACGAGATCTTCCGTCAATCCCTTGTCATGAACGAGTTGCCTTATGGCATCTCCGAGTCCTGAAGCCATTGTTGTATCAAGACCTCCTACGGGTAATCTAACCGTGCTTTCTGAATTTCTGCGAAAGGAACAACGTCCTTTTCCATGGTATCTCCGTTTTCGTAAAATCTGAGAGATACCGATTTTTCGTCTGCATCATCAATTCGTGCTTTAATCCACTCGGAAGAACCGGAACGAAGCACTTTTATACTTTTGCCTTTGAAAATTTCGAACTCCCTCGCATCCTTGATTTTGCGATAGATGCCCGGCGAGGATACTTCGAGGTGTACGTCGAGCGATTCGTACATAACCTCGATACGGGGAAGTACGGTTCGATGAACCTGCGCGCAATTCTCTATACCCACGCCGTCGGGGTGATGTATGACCAGATGCACATGAAACGTGCTTTTTCGTTGACGACCGACGAGCTCTACGATGCCGAAGCCCAGACCGGTAATGATCGGCTCCAACGATTCATAGAGCGGGCCACCGTATATGCGTCGTTCCAACGCTTCTCCTGAGTGATTCGATCAAAAAAAAGAGTCGGGTTCCGACTCTTTTCGACTCGAAGATTCAACCTGTTGTATCAGTAACATATCAATTCGACGTAGATGTGTCAAGATTTTGGTTCGATTTCAGCCGACCGCTTTCAAATGGTCAGGTCAGTCGGCGGCGAGTGTTACCACATCTACGGTTTTTACTCCCGCCGATTTGAGAACGCGGGCGCATTCATCGGCGGTTGCGCCGGTTGTAAACACATCATCGAAGAGAACGACATGCGCGGGGAGCCGGCGACCCTTTTTGAGCTTGTTCAGTTTTATCAGACCGCGCAGATTCCTTTGTCTCTCTTCGAAGGAGAGACTCTTCTGGCTCCTGCCGCCGCGCCGAACGAGAAGCTTCAATATGTGAATATCGTATTTCGATTTGAGTAACCGGATGATCATCGTCACGTGCTCCGAACGTGAGCGTCGTCTCGGCGGAACAGGTACTACCGAAAGCCCCGGGAATTTCCAATTGAGAACCGTAGCGGCGGTTTCGGCGAACAACCCCGCAAGCCCCCGTTCTCCCGAGAATTTGTACATTCGTATGAGCTTGAGAGCGCTCCCGTAGTATGCCCATATCGGGTGTGCCGCGTCGAACGAAAACGTCCGTTCCCGACAACGCATGCAGAGCCTCTTTTCGCTGATCAGCTGAATGCCGCAGCGTTCGCAAACCGGGGGATTGATTACCGGTAGCGATTTGATGCACTCCCGACAGACCGGATACCTTCCGCTTCTCCTCCCGGTGAGCCACCGTTCGCACGAAGCACATCTGACCGGAAAGAGTAGGTCGAGAAAGTCGTCGAACATACAATGCTATACCGGCTCGAGTGGTGTGGTGCTTCAATGCCCGAGAAGCTTGCGCCACCGTTCGATGAGCATGAGCGCATCCACGGGGGTCGTGTTGTTGATATCGACCGATTCGATTTCCTTGCTGATGAGATCGGATTCCGAAAACAGTCCCGATTGCACGGGCGCTTTGGGCGACCGCCCGGAGGTCGCACGCGATTCCGAGGCGCCCTGATGTGCAGAGCCGGGCAGGCTGGTGGAGCTTTCGCCGGCGCCGTTTTCGATGATGTGACCGAGGATCTCGGAAGCCCGGTGAACGACCTCGATCGGAAGCCCCGCCAGCCGCGCCACGTGGATGCCGTAGGAATGATCAACCGAAC
>CAYLZA010000399.1:0-3885 GCA_964387575.1 uncultured Spirochaetales bacterium
CATTGCTTCGTGAGTCGAGGATGCGAAGAAGAATCCCCGCGACGAGAAGCTGCCATGGGTGATAAAACACCAGTGGGAGCAGTGCGGTTCCGAGTATATCCGGATTCGTCGCAAAAAACGTGGTCAGCAATGGAACGCCCATGGCGAGCGTTTTCTGCGGTGCGGCGAACAACACCGACACGATGTTCTCGCGGGAAAAGCGAAACAACTTCGCTGTGCCGAAAGCTGCGGCAAGAAGTATGATGTGAGAAACCGCGAGATGGACGAACGGAAGTGCAAGCTCATCGAGACTCTCGACGAACTCCGGATTTTCCGCCGTCTTCGAAAACGCGAAAAAGAGGATCAGCAGGATGCAGATATTACTCACGATTGACAATTCGCTTTTTATTCTGGTTATGATGTCCTTGACGAACCTCCGCGTTAATTGCCCCGCAGCTATCGGTAACAGCATTTTGAGCGAAAGACTTTTGAGAATGCCGATGAGCTCTTCCGTCGGCATCGCGGAGCCGGTGCTGCTGATCATGAGCGAAAGGATCAAAGGCGAAACGAATACCCCTGCCACATTCGCCAAAGCGGCATTAAACATGGTGACGACGACATTGCCCTTGCCCGACTGTGTGAACACGATGCAGCTCGAAATCGTCGTCGGAAGACAGGCAAGCGCGTAGAATCCAATTCTGAGGTTGCCGTCCATCAGCCGGTCAAATGGAAAGCTGGTAAAGTAGAAATAGACCGGGATGATGACGAATATAAAGCCTTGTATGAGAATATGTACTTTATATGCGGCGAGACCGAGTCGAATCGACTCGGAGGGGAGCTTGAGGCCCGAAATAATAAAAAGAATAACGATCAAGACCGTACTGAAAACGGAACCGGTGTTCATAGCCACGCCGACTTCGGAAAAGAGAAAGCCTGCGATCAGCGCTGCGAGCACGCCGATGAGAAACCAGTTTTTTTTGAGCGCACTCAATCGACGCTCCTGCTAATACACTTCTTCACGTTCTTCCTCTATGTTGCGTTCTTCGTCGGTAACGATATCATCCCGTGTAAACGGATATGCCCTCGAAGGAATCGTACCGACCATCCCGGTGGTTTGCCCGGTAATGCTTTTAAGGATCTTTGCAGTATGATGGTGACTCGTACCGATGAAATGATGATACGAAGGCTGATTCCCAGAACAGATAGTGCCGGCGATATAGAGACCCGGCACGCTGGTTTCCATTGTTTCAGGATCGTAGCGCGGTACCTCATCCTCTCCGCGGAGCTCCGCCCCCGCCATTCGCATCAGCCCCATATCTGCGGTAAACCCGGTGCTCAAAAGGACGAAATCGGTCTGATGCTCGAAGACTTCGTCGTTCTCCAGGTTTCTGAGAATCACCCGATCCCGTTTTATTTCGACCGGCTCGCTGTTCATGAGCAGGTTCAGATATCCCTTGGTTGAGAGGATCTGTGTTTCGAGATGGATCCGCGAGTTTACGTGCGATCTATCGAACTCCGGTCGTCGATAGCTCACCGTCACATCCACGCCGGCACGCCAGCATTTTATTGCCGCCTCCAGCGCGGAATTCCTTCCTCCGACGATCAGAAGCGAGCGTCGGAAATAGCGGTGCGGATCCTCGAAAAAATGCGTAACGTGAGGGAGCTCTTCACCCGGAATACCGAGCAGATTGGCGCTGGTCATATCGCCGGTTGCCAGCACGATATGAGTGGTCCGAAAATTGTGGATTTCCGTTCTCGTTCGCGTCTGAACCTCGAATCCGTCGTCGACCTTGTTGATCGATGCAACGCGCTCGTAGGTACGGATCGGCAAATCGAGCGTTTCAACGACATTTCTCAAATACGCGAGATAGGCTTCACCGGTAGGCATCTCGAGCTCACGGCTTTGGATTGGAATCCCCGCTATCGCCAGACGCTCAGGGGAGCTGAAAAACCGTGTGTCGCGAGGCCAGCGGTATATGGTGCTACCGATCTGCCCGGCTTCGAAGTGGAGGTAATCGTATCCCGCCCGATGAAATGCGGATGCAACCTCGATTCCGATCGGCCCTGCGCCAACGATAATAAGCTCGGTTTCAATCATCCCGGCATCATATCGTATCGTTATCGGTTCGTCATCACGAGACGCTGCCGTTACGGTAGCCGCCTTCGGTCTTGATCGATATTATGGCGGGACATGGACACACGCGCACTTCGCTCAGACGGACTCTTGCTGCTTACCGCCGCCATCTGGGGAACGGCGTTTGCCGCTCAGCGAGCGGGGATGGAGTACATCGGGCCGTTTCTCTACAGCGGTGTACGGTTTGCTTTGGGAGCTCTCGTGCTCACGCCCCTGGCGGTTATGCTGAGTCATCGCAAACGACACGATGTGGGGGCACCCGTCGGTCAGGCGGAGCACGGGGCGGCAATTGCGGTTCCAGAAACCGACGCCGGCGGACACTTTATCACCGATAGAGAAAACGGGGCTGCCGACGGCACTTCCCGTCCGACTGCCGAAGAGATCGCCAAACGGCGGGCGCTGTTTCGAGGCGGACTGCTGGCGGGAGCATTGTTGACCGCAGGCGTTACGTTGCAACAGGTCGGACTCGTCTATACCACCGCAGGCAAAGCCGGATTTATCACCGGGCTCTATGTAGTGCTGGTGCCGATATTCGGCATCGTCAAAGGCTACAGGACGGGTAAAGGAAGCTGGGCGGGAGCTATTCTTGCCGTCGCAGGACTCTATCTTTTGAGTGGGCGAGGGGCACTCCATCCGGCGGCAGGAGAGCTGTTTGGAGATCTGCTGGTGCTTGCGTGCTCGGTGTTCTGGGCGTTTCACGTACTTGCACTTGCGAGAATGTCACGGAAACTTTCGGCGGTTTTATTATCAATAATACAATACATGGTTTGCTCGATCGTCAATATGATCCTCGCGATCAGCTTCGAGCCCATTGCACTATCATCGGTTTTGCATGCCGCGGTTCCTATCATATACGGCGGGGTGTGCTCGGTTGGAATCGGATACACATTGCAGGTGGTAGCTCAAAAGCACGCACCTCCCGGGCATGCGGCGATAATTTTGAGTCTCGAAGGAGTTTTTGCCGTCGTAGGAGGCGCGATTCTTCTGTCCGAGCAACTCTCTCCGCGTGGAATAGCCGGTTGTAGCTTGATGCTCGTGGGTATGATTGTATCCCAGATGACGGTGATCGCCGCCCGTCGAAGAGCACGAAGGAAGTTGGTCTGACCCGGGGGACCTTGTGATCGAATAGGAGCGGACGAAATCGAATGATTAATACAAGCGGGGCACCATAATGGAAATTGTGGAAGATGTAATAGTAGATGAAGATCCATGGTTGCGCTTCAGAAGGAAAGCGTTTCGCAATCGCGACGGGGAAAAAGGTGGATGGAGCTATGTAGAGCGCGTTGGCCAACGAACCGCCGCGGTTGCGGTTGCGCGTACCGGGGGATCCGACGCCCTCATACTGATCAGACAATTCAGAATTCCGTTTGAGCGATACGTGCTCGAATTTCCGGCCGGCCTCGTCGATCCAAACGAAACACCCGGGGGTGCAGCGCTTCGTGAATTGGAGGAGGAGACCGGATATACCGGGAGGATCATCGATGTGGGCCCACCGGTCTCATCATCGGCGGGGCTGACTACCGAGCAATTGCACATGGTATTGATAGAAGCCGAAGACTCCCCCGCGAACGCGGTATCACATGAAGCATCGGAGGAGATAGAGGTCGTTCGAGTCGAAAAAGCCGATCTATCGACGATTTCCGAAAGAGCGGCACGAGAAGGTTGGATTATCGATGCAAAGTTGTATACCTATATTATGTCCGTCACATGAGAACTGCCGACGCCGGATTTCGCCGGCGGCGCAAGGAATTCGCATTATGACCGATGAGGAA
>CAYLZA010000400.1:0-3862 GCA_964387575.1 uncultured Spirochaetales bacterium
GAGATTATCCAGTCGATTGAACGGTCAATCGCTTGTGCGAGACGGTCCGCTTTGTCTCGTTTTGTTTCCGTCGTGCGTGGGTCTTCGGTGGTATCAATGGTGCGGCCGAGAAGAAAACGATATTTCGGCTTTGATGTTTTCACATCCAGGGCGACAAAATCAGGCTCCAGGCGACGAAGTACATCCGGGCGCGTTCCGTTCGTGTCGATCTTTATCAGATAACCGAGTGCGCGGATTTCCTCGACGAGCTCTTCGATATGTGGATATAGCGTCGGTTCTCCCCCGGAGATCGATACTCCCTCGAGTATTCCCGACCGTCGTTTCAAATGCTCGACGATCTCCGGCCACTCGACGAAGTCGTCAGGCGTTTGTCCGCGTGCGAGCTCCGGATTGTGGCAATAGGGACACCGTAAATTGCAGCCGGTGGTGAAAATGCAGGCACACAAATGCCCGGGATACTCAATGAGTGACGATTTGATTAACCCGAACCGCTCCCCGGCTTTCATCGGTCGTGCGACATATAAAAGACGAAATTATAGATTAGCAACACCGTGTGCTGCCGGAAGCTCGGCAGGATCGGTGCATCGTTCGATCGGCCGGTCCTCGTCGTTGAAAAAAACAACGGTCGGCGTTGCGTAAATCTGTAATTCCGCCGCTCGCGCAAGGCCTTCTTCGGTATCGACATCCACCTCCCGTCCGTCTACCGGCACGTCGGCAACCGCCTGTTTCATTACCGGGCAATTAGGACAACCGGGTCGGGTAAAAAGCTCGTACCGGACGGCGGACGAAAACACATCGTCTGCGGCGGTTTGTTGATTCCTGCTCGTCTCTGAGCGGCCGGTGCTCGATTGCTGAGAAGCTTCAGCTATCTGGGCGGCAACCGCGTGATCAAATGTTTTTCGTATCGAGAACTCCTCACGTTTGCCGTTGTTCCAGTTTCGCAATGAACGATAGTATCCTACGATGCGTGTGTATATCTCGGTTTCCGTACCTGTAACCTGGTCGTACTCCTCTTTGAGACTCGCAATTTCATGATCGATTTCAGCTGTTCGGTCCACTTTTGCCTCCATATACTGTTATATTGTTGTTACTAATTGGATTGTAGTTTCATTTTTTCGTGTTCCAGGGTCTGGATCCGTTTGGTAATCTCACTTCGTTGTTCATCCCGGCACTTCGGACAGTAGTGATGCTCGCCTGAAAGATATCCATGCACCGGGCAGATAGAAAACGTCGGTGATATGGTGAAATACGGTATACGATAATTTGAAGCGATCGAACGCACGAGATTTCTGCACGTTCGCCAATCATCTATGGCTTCACCTACGAATCCGTGAAAGACCGTTCCACCGGTATACTTTGTCTGCATCTCTTCCTGAAGATCGAGAGCTTCGAAAATATCCTCGGTGAAATCAACCGGGAGCTGCGTAGAGTTGGTATAGAAAACCGCACTCGATCCGCTGTTTATAATGTCGGGATATCGCTCAACATCGTGTTTTGCCAGTCGGTATGCCGCACTCTCGGCGGGCGTCGCCTCGAGATTGTAGAGATCGCCGTACTTTTCCTGATAGTCGGCGAGTTTTTCCCGCATATGCTCGAGGACCTCGCTTGCGAAGGTCCGCGCGTTTTCGTCGGTGATGTCCCGGTCCAGGAAATTGAGTAGTGCTTCGTTCATTCCGACGAGACCGATGGTCGAAAAATGATTGTCAAGATTCCGGAGATAGCGTCGGGTATAGGGAAACAAACCGGCTTCCATAAGACGGCTGATGATCTTCCGTTTGACCGCGAGTGAGTCCGCGGCGAGATCCATCATATGATCGAGCTTTATGTAAAAATCGCGTTTGGATTCTGCGAGGTATCCGATACGCGGAAGATTGATCGTTACGACCCCGATCGACCCGGTCAGCTCGTCCGAGCCGAACAGTCCGCCGCCTCGTTTTCTGAGCTCCCGTTTGTCGAGCTGAAGCCGGCAACACATAGAGCGCACGTCGCCCGGGTTGAGCTCGCTGTTTACGAAGTTCTGGAAGTACGGTGTACCGTATTTTCCGGTCATTTCGAACAGAAGCCGTGCATTCGGTGAATCCCACTCGAAATCTTCGGTGATATTGTAGGTTGGAATCGGGTACTGAAATCCCCGTCCGTCCGCATCGCCGTCGAGCATGAGCTCGATGAATATCCGGTTTATCCTGTCCATTTCCCGCTGACAATCGGAGTAGGTAAAATCGAGCTCCCTCCCCCCGGCAAGTGCCGGGCGATCCGCAAGGTCGGCAGGTACCGTCCAATCCAAAGTTATATTGGTAAACGGGGCTTGAGACCCCCATCGTGACGGGGTGTTGACCCCGAAAATGAAACTTTGAAGCGATTGACGTATCTCGCCGTCGCTCAAATCGTCGAATTTTACAAACGGAGCGAGATACGTATCAAAACTCGAAACTGCCTGTGCGCCGGCCCATTCGTTTTGCATAATTCCGAGAAAGTTCACCATCTGCTGAACAAGCGTGGATAGATGCTTCGGCGGCTCGGATGTGATCTTGTCCGGAACTCCTCCCAGTCCTTCGAGAATCAGCTGGCGCAGCGACCACCCGGCACAGTAGCCGGAGAACATAGAGAGATCGTGAATATGCATATCCGCATTTCGGTGTGCTTCCGCAATTTCATCGGGATATATGTTTTTCAGCCAGTAGTTGGCGGTAATCGTTCCTGAATTGTGCAGGATCAATCCGCCCAGAGAAAAATTGACGTTTGCGTTTTCATTGACTCTCCAATCGGATTGCGAAAGATATCCATCCATCGTATTACTAATATCGAGAGTCAGTTTCCTTGTGTCTCGTATGACTTCGTGCCGGGCCCGGTAGATGATATAGCTTTTGGCCAGCTCGACTTCACCGGCTTCGATAAGCACGGTCTCGACGATATCCTGAATTTCCTCGATCGCCGGCGCGGAATTCGGATGTCGTGAGCCCATAAAACGTGCGAGCTTCTTCTCTACCGTTTCCGTCAACCGTTCTACGGTTTCGCGCCTGCTTTCCCCGGTCGTCGCTGCAACTGCTTTTTCGATTGCCGATGCGATTTTCCATCGGTTGTACTTCTCCAGTGAACCGTCGCGCTTGATTACACGTTTGACCACCGACGCCCCGCCGTTTTTTTCCAATCCAAGTATCGATTTCCAGTCGGCTTCATTCATATCAATCAATTTCGTTCCCCTCCCAGGGGCCGGCATCACGGGGCCGTATCGTCCTACGATGTACTCGAGCTATTCGCCAGATCTTCAATTGCCTGTATGAACTCTTCCACCTTGTCGAACATCCGGTACACGGAAGCGAAGCGCACGTACGCTACGCGATCGACATCGTATAATTTCTCGAGTACCATTTGCCCGATCATTTCAGTAGATATCTCATTATTGCTGCTTGCTTTGAGAATTGCTTCATCTTCGATGTTGTGAAGCATCTCCTCTATCGTCTTTTCCGAAACCGGCCGTTTTTCAAGTGATTTGGTAATACCGATTTCCAGCTTTTCGAGATCGAACGGTTCCCTGCGCCCGTCGCGTTTTACTACTTTTAATTTTTTTTCTACGATGTGCTCGTATGAGGTAAAACGATACCCGCATTTAAAGCATTCCCGTCGTCTGCGTATGGCCGACCCTGTGGCATTTTGTCGAGATTCGATTACGCGATCCTCTATCCCGGCGCAATGTGGGCACCTCATGTGCTGTCGGCCCTCCTGTGTACACCCCATATCAAGCGCTCTATATATGGCGTGCTTTCCAAAACAGGAATATACTATCACACCAAATATCGTGGTTCAAGGGCATCGTCAAATGTTTTTGTGTTATTTTCGATATTTTTTTTATTAAAGCTGAAGC
>CAYLZA010000401.1:0-3848 GCA_964387575.1 uncultured Spirochaetales bacterium
GACGCTCGATCAGGCGATTCATTCGACCGGGCAGAGCGGGCTCTTCGTCGTTCCCTCGAACATCAATCTTACCGGTGCGAACGTGGAGCTGGTAAATGCCGATGAGAGAGAGCAGTATCTGAAACGGGCACTCAGGAACCGCGAATCGGAATGGGATTATATCCTCATAGATTGTCCTCCTTCTCTCGGTATTCTGACGATAAACGGTCTGGCGGCGGCACACATGGTTATCATCCCGCTTCAATGTGAGTATTTTGCACTCGAGGGATTGAGTTTGTTGATGAAGACGATAAAGAGCGTTCAGGGCGGCATTAATCCGGCACTCGATATCCTCGGAATCGTGTTTACGATGTACGACACCCGCACAAAGCTCGCACACGAAGTGGTGAACGAGGTAACCGGTTACTTCAAAAAGCGTGTGTTCAGAACGATTATTCCGCGAAATGTACGGCTATCCGAAGCACCTTCATACGGTAAACCGATAAACCAGTACGATCGGAATTGCATCGGCGCCGAAAGTTATCGCAAGCTCGCGGCGGAGGTGATGGAACGTGTCTAAGCGCGCCCTCGGAAAAGGGCTCGATGCTCTGATAAACGCGGGAAACGAGCAGCAGGCTGTCGGGAAAGAAGGAGCTCAGCGGCTTTCGCTTGAAGAAATTCGTCCTGCCGGCGATCAGCCACGTCAGTACTTCGATGAGGAACGGCTGAAAGAGCTCGCGGAATCGATAAAACACCAGGGTGTGATTCAACCGATCGTAGTTGAACGACAGGAAGACGGTTATGTTATTATTGCCGGTGAACGTCGCTACCGGGCCGCAAAAATGGCCGGGCTTTCCGAGATACCGGCGGTTATCGCCAGGTATGATACCGAAAAACGATTGCTGATATCGCTCATCGAGAATCTCCAGCGTGAGGATCTCGATCCGATAGAAGAGGCAACCGCGTACCAGCGGTTGATGAATGAGACCGGGCTCAATCAGGAGGAGCTCGGAAAACAGATCGGGCGCAACCGAACGACGATAGCGAACAGCCTGAGGTTGCTCAAGCTTCCCGAAGAAATGCAGAAGGCCGTTCGGTCCGGTGAAATTACACCCGGACACGCCCGGGCGATTCTCTCTCTGGTAAATCCCGCCGATCAAACCAGGCTCTACCGCAAGATCGCCTCGGACAAGATTTCGGTTCGTGATGCGGAGCTTCAGGCAGAGCGGTTGAGACACGGTTTGGTCGGAAACGAGAGTACTCGTCCCGGGGCAAAACGAAACCGGGGGGGAGAGAAACCCCGGCGTTCTCCTGAAATCGAGAGCATTCAGGAGGAGTTTATCGAACAGCTCGGAACGAAGGTGAGCATCAAAGGCAATTTGAATGGTGGAACGATCGAAATAGCCTATTTC
Organism: uncultured Spirochaetales bacterium; assembly: GCA_964387575.1. GTDB lineage: Bacteria > Spirochaetota > Spirochaetia > ARS1246 > ARS1246 > CAYLZA01. The sequence continues at coordinate 1,392 of CAYLZA010000401.1, forward strand.
TCACGGGATGATCTTGATCGACTCTACGATCTCATTGCGCAACGCGATCAAGAATAGCGAGCTCACGTTCTACGAGCTCGATGAACTCGTCGGTTTGCCGTTGTATGACGCGAATAAAGTTGTTTTCACTCAAGGGACCGACGACTGCTTCCATTTCCCGTTCGGTATCGTACATCATATTGCGAAAGCCGTTCGTATAATCCTTCCGGCGGCTCGATGAGGTTCGGTCTCGAACAATTCGTTGCCGTTCCGCCGCCGCCTCGAGGTTATCGCGCCAAAAGCAGTCGCTTAATTCTCCCGGTCCGGTATTACAAACGTCGACGTTCTCGAGCTCCATGAGCGTAGACAGGGCGTGACGGGCTTTGTGGAAATCATACGATTCGCCCAGATCTGCATAGCGACGGTGAACCGCTTCCCATGTTCCGAGCGTTCCAATCGATATTTCATCCACGATTCTCTCGACTTCCTCTTCCCGCATCAGCTGACCACCGATGTTTATCCAGGTGCACCGTCGAAAATCCGGTCCTTCGCCATCGTCTGAGAGTAGATCGACGAGCTCTTCGAGGGTTGCCGAATTACATTGGTTTTTATACCGAAGAAGAGTCGTAATCGCGTAGTAGCGGATCATTTCCCGGTATTCCGAGTATCCCGCCGATGGCTTCAATATAACCACGGGACGTTTTGATGCTTCGATTTTCTGATTTTCGAGTATGAGCTCGTTTCCGATTTCCTCGCGTATAAGTGCTTCGCGGCCCCGGGCTTTCACTTTCTCGATATCGGTATCGGATATGTCGATGCTGAAACCCGCCCATAACTCCAACAACTCCATTCCTTTCATCATTTCGTTGACGGTGTCCGGAGCGAGATAATCGTATTCATAGCGCTGCCATTTATAGAGTCGCGCATCACGGGCGCCATATTTCCAGGCGTTTCGAGCGAGAGCATACATGTTGTGCAGAAACCAGTAGCCCGGCCGAATAAGAAGACGATCGTTTGACGTATCGTTGGAGACGAGTGCAAACGGTAACGGGATGTCGAGCTCGGCGGGATAGGTTCCTTTTACGATAAGGCAATAGGCGGCGAACCGACTCGAATGTTTGAGATTTACGCACAAACCCGGCCAGAAACCCCGTCCGACGAACATTTCTCCGTCGTTCCCTCGCGAATTGTGATTCGACCCGAGGGTAGCACCGGCGGCGATGTTGCTCTGACCTTGCACGGTTGCCGCACACAGAAACGAGTTGTTGTGATGCTGCTCGTGACCCGCAAATACGAGTGAGTTCAATACCTCACAGCAGGAGATGGTTCCGTTATCGCCGAGAATTGAATTGATGAGTCGTGCTCCGTATTTCAGACATGCGTTGGTACGCATATAGAATCGGACCGCTTTGACTCCATAGAATATCCTGCACCCGGGCTCGATAATACCGTTTACGAGCTCTACGCCCTCGCCGATCTGCGTCGACGCTTGTACGGTGCTCTTGATCGTCAGGTTCTTGAGCTTGTTAGCTCCCTTTATGTATGTGTGCTCTCCGACGGCCACATCCTTGATAATGCGACAGCTCTTGATAACCGTGCGGGTCCCGATCGTTCCATACCATCCGCGGCTCGTGCTGAACTTATGATCCACCATTCTCATGAGGGCTTTCTGAAATCCCGGGTTACTGCGGTAACGGGACCAGAGGTACGCGTCGCCGGTTTCGAGCCCTTCAAATGAAAGCACCCCCCGCCCACCGTTTTCATTCCCGATTTCGAGCCAGATACGGACGTCCTCGTTTTCGCCGGCTCTGAGAATTCCGTTACCGAACTTCGCGTAGTTGGTTACGACGAGCTCGTCGGTATTAAACAGGATGACCTCGTCACCTACGAGATAGTGAGAGATATGACCCACATTGCGCACCGCCACGTCGTCACCGAAATCACAATTGACGATCGTCGCGTTATTCAACCCTACCGGTACGCGAAGATCGTGGAACTCGAGATACGATCTGGAGAGTGCGCCGATACGGACGAGCCCGAAGAACGAGCAGCCGTGCACCATCGCCGGATCGAAACCGCTTGTTACTCTCAGGTTGTTCCAGTCGTCTGCGGTATTCCCGTTTTCGATCAACACCGCCCGTTCTCGTTTCGTGAGCTCCCGGTATGTAACATCCGTCGGGCAGATGCGGTTTCGACGTTCCGATTCCGCCGGAAGGGTTTCGGGATGCTCTCTGAACTCAACCGGGATGAAATCCTTGCCGAGTCTTTCTATTGAACCTTTTCTGATATCGTTCATGACGCCTCGATCTGAAAATTGTATATTCAATATATCTCAGCCGACGGAATTGACAAAAGAAGCAACGCTTAGCTATATTGGGGTGCTTAGTTAGCCCCATGACGTATATGCTTGTGGTGCGGTCGGTTGAACCTGGAGAGGTGTCCGAGTGGTTTAAGGAGGCGGTCTTGAAAACCGTTGAG
>CAYLZA010000402.1:0-3843 GCA_964387575.1 uncultured Spirochaetales bacterium
GATATGGGAAGCCGGTAGTATCGCACAATGCGCTATACGAACAAAGCAATCCGCACGATCGACGATGAAACGATGGATGCTGTGCTTACCGAGCTTTCCGAACGATCGGCCGTTATCGCAGAGATCATCGGGGAATACGGAAGACCGCTTCTCTGGCGTCGCGAACCCGGATTTGCGAGTCTCGTCTATACGATTCTCGAACAGCAAGTATCACTCTCATCGGCAAAAGCTACCTACGAAAAACTCATTTCATATGTTGGGAATCTAACGCCTGAGAGTATCCTTCGGATGAGCGATTCTGATTTCCGAACCCTTGGTTTCAGTCGGCAAAAAATCGAATACTGCAGAACGATAGCCGAGCTCATCGAGCGTGGAGTGCTCGACCTGGAAAGTCTCAACGATAAAAGCGATGATCACGTTCGAACCGTTCTCACGAATATTAGAGGCATCGGTAGATGGTCGGCCGACATCTATCTGCTGCACTCTCTCGGAAGACCCGATGTCTGGCCGGTCGGGGATCTGGCGCTGCAGGTCGCGGTAGGTGAACGGTTGAATCTCGAATCACGGCCCGATCAGAAAGAGCTCGAGAGAATCGGAGAACCGTTCCGGCCGTGGCGCTCGGTTGCCGCACGCGTATTCTGGCAATACTATTTGACCGATCGTGGCATTACGGAAGTATCATGATCATCGAAAATGCTTACTCTCCTGTGGTGCGGTGCAGCGAAGGAAAAAACGGCTGAGCTAGTTTTTGGACATCCATCCGAGAATGTCGCTTGCATGGCTCAAGAAATTCGACTCCGCACTGTCCTCCAACGGTCCCTTTTGACCGAGAACGCGTCCTGACAACCATTGCGGGTACACTCGTTTGGCGGCGCTCATCCGCTCCATCAGATTTCGGAGTCGACCGCCGTACCCCTTGCACATCATGTTCGGCATTGCGTGGGTCAGGAAAACTGCTCCGAACGGGATTTCGGTTTTAGATGATTTGCTTTTCTTTGCGAGATCTCGTATCCACTTTCGCGAGTTGCTGCTTACGTGAAACGCTCTGACTGCGGCACCGACCACTACCAGATCGGGGGAATACTCGGCTATAGATTCGGGATCGATATTCGACACGTGATCGACGGTTACGGTAGCACCGTTTTGCTCGAATTGGTGCTGAAGTGTTTCTGCGAGCTTACGTCCGTTCCCTTCAATCGAATCATGTACAATGACTACCTGGAGCCTGTCCCAGTTTATCGTAGGCACTTACGATGATCATATGATATTATACGCGAGCCGAGTGTCGAATGCACCGACACTCATACGTACTGATTACTCAGCCTGCGGAGGGTATATGAAAGTAACAAAATGGTTGACGTGTATGCTACTTGTCGTGATGGTCTTTACCAGTTGTGCACCGTCGGTCAACGAGCTCACCGGTGAACCGGATGAAGAAGGCGAGGTCGCGGGTTTTTTACGGGGTCTTTGGCACGGTATTATTGCACCGGTTACGCTGATCATATCGCTTTTTTCGGACAAGGTGGACATGTACGAAGTTCACAACAACGGCGGTTAGTACAATTTCGGTTTCCTGCTCGGTACCATTGTGATATTCGGCGGTGGAGGCGGGGGAGCTGCCTCGAGAAAAAGAAGATAGACCTGTTCGACGGCAAGCCGATCGGTTTAATACACTCATGAACAAAATACGTATCAAGTATCTCGCATCAACCGAGACCGTGAAATACGCCGCGGAAGAGCTCGAGCGTTGTCTCGAAGCGGCGTTGCCCGTCGAATGTATGATTGAAGCATTTGGCGATGCCGGCCGTAATGACAGCGCAGGAGCCGTCGTATTGGCCCGGCAATCGGTGCCGGCGGATTCTCAACCCGCATACGACGGCACTATCCTCCTGGAGGCTTCGACCGATGATGCGACCGAATGCGTAGACGGCGATCTCTGGAGATCGACCGAGCTTCCTAAAGCGGATACTCTCAACGATACCATTCTTATCGATATTCAAGGCGGCACACGTGTTTCCGACAGGCGTACGATTGACGGGTTTATCTGCGGCTCGAACGAACGAAGCACACTCATCGGCGTGTATCGGTTTCTCTACGAGCTCGGGTTTCGCTGGATCCGACCGGGTGCGGACGGGGAAATAGTTCCCGATCTCGACCGGATACCGTCGCGTCGATTTTATGTACGCGAAAGCGAAGAGCATGTCCGTGACGTCATAGAGTGGATACCGCGGGTCGGTATGAATGGTTATTTTATTCAATTCCGTGAAGCCTATACCTTTTTCGACAGATGGTATCGTCATCTCGAAAATCCGTTGAAGGAGGGAAGTGAGATCACGATAGACGATGCACGCCATATCGTATCGAATCTTTCTGAAGAAATAGCAAAACGAGGTTTATTGTATCACGCAGTCGGTCATGGCTGGACCTGTGAACCGTTCGGGATTCCCGGCATCGAGTGGGAGCGTTATACGGGCACTATACCCGCCGAGACAAAGCGGTTCTTCGCGGAAATAGACGGACGACGGGAGTTGTTCGACGGCATCCCTCTCAATACGAATCTGTGTTACTCGAATCCGGAAGTCAGAGCGCGCATCGTCGACTCTATCGCTCAGTATGCGGCCGATCATCGGGAAGTCTCATATCTGCATTTCTGGTTGGCCGACGGGACGAACAATCATTGTGAATGTGATGAGTGCAAAAAACGGAGACCGTCGGATTATTATCTAATGATGCTCAATGAGCTGGACGAGAAGCTCCAGGCGCGCGATGTAGATACGAGAATTGTTTTTTTAATTTACGTAGATCTTCTATGGCCGCCTGAGCACGAGCAACTCGAGAACCCGGAGAGGTTCGTTTTGATGTTTGCTCCTATTACGCGAAGTTATTCCAAACCGTTTACGGAGGACGACACCCGAAAGGACTCAGACCTCAAACCGTTTGTTCGCAACAATCTCGAGTTTCCGAGATCGGTTGGAGAGAATTTGGCATATCTTCGCCAGTGGAAGAAGCAGTTCGGAGGCGACAGCTTTGATTTCGATTATCATCTGATGTGGGATCATTATCTCGATCCGGGATATATGCGGATTGCTGAAGTGTTGCATGCGGATCTCCGCAATCTGCAAACTCTGGGAATGAACGGATATATGAGCTGCCAGATACAACGGGCGGCGATGCCGACCGGATTGTGCCTCTATATACTCGGTTCGATGTTGTGGAACAGAGAGCAAAGCTTTGCCGATATTTGCAATGAGTATTTCGAAGCCGCGTTCGGTGATAAATCGCATGTGTTCATGCAACGCCTCGACGCGTTATCCAATCAATTCGCTCCTGATGTTTTGCGCGGCGATCGGGAGGAAGCCCCGGGTACTCGCACCAAACGGTACACGAACGCGGTGGAGATGATTGACGGGTTTCTGCCGCTTGTTCAAGCGAGCGGAAACGGCTCTGCCGAAGGCAAAAAAGCGTCATTTGTGTATCTGGAGCGTCATCTCGAGCTATCGCGTATCCTGGCGCAGGCGCTTGCTGCACGTGCGGCGGACGATGAGAACGAAACCGATCGCCTGTGGAAAAAGCTCAGATCCGCTGCCTGGGAAACCGAAAGTCGGTTTCCTGAGGTTTTCGACGCGTACTTCTATACGAAGGTATTCGGACCGAAGTTATTCAATGAAAACGAGTAAGCTGCCGAGTGCCGTCTGACCACAGCAGTTCTCATTTTGCACCCTCGCCACGGTTTGGATCTGCATTGCATGAGACCAAAATGCTCCATATCGGGCAAAATGAGAACTGCTAACGCCGGATTTCGCCGGCGGCGCAAGGAATTCGCATTATGACCGATGAGGGAAG
>CAYLZA010000403.1:0-3841 GCA_964387575.1 uncultured Spirochaetales bacterium
AAAATGCAGAGCGGCTCGGTTCTCGAAGTCACTCTCGACAACGCCGAATCGGCATCCAATGTGCCTGGAAGCGCGGAGCAGGAGGGACACGAAGTCATGTCTCTCGAGAAAGCCGGGAAGACGTGGCGATTAATCCTCAAAAAAGCGTAGCCCTCGGTTCAACGTTTGGGGCCGGCCGGTCTGCGACGCCACATCGGCCGATTTCGAGCCGGTGGCTTACCGACCATAGCTGCCGATCCTGCGGTATCGGTCCGCCACCGGTCGCCGGCGCCGCCGATGCTGCACATCGTCAGCCGACGGCCGCTCGCTCCCACTCCCTGAGCTCAGACAGGCTGCGTTCGACTTTGTCGAACGCTTCGGCGGCCTTCTCGACGGCGGGATGCCCCTGATCGATATAATTCCACCCCATTTCGAGCGATCTGGCGATCTTTTCATCACACCCGGGAATCTCGATATTTTCATAGTCGACACCGGCGCGGGAAAGCATATCGGTCCACATCACCCGAGGCCCGTCGTATTCTTTCCACTGCAGCCTGCGCCATCGAGGTATTGGCGATGGGACGTACGAGGTGATCTGTACCCCCTCGGCCCGGAGCGCCTTCTTGTACGTCTCTCTTGAAACGCCGGCGTGCTCCGGATTGAAGTTCATCGTGATCATATGATACGAAGGCGTATCTCCTTCGGCATAATCAGGAAACGATATGCTTCCCGCATCGTTCAAGAGCGTGCGGAATCTCTCGACATTCGCTCTTCTGCCTTCGATCTCTCCATCGACCTTTCCGAGTTGTTCGGTCAGAAGGACCGCGGTCACCGGATTCAAGCGGTACGTGTAGACCAGAGAATCCGCGTAGGGGCGTAACGAATCTGGAAATCCTGCTTCGGGTGATCGTCCCATATGCTGGCCCCCCATAGCCGCCTTCCAATACACCTCTTCGTGATGGGTAAGCATGTATCCGGCCTCGGTCGTCGCGAGAAGCTTACCTCCCATACAGGAAAAACCGGATGCATCACCGAAGGCACCGACCCTTTTGTCACGATGGAGAGCGCCGTGCGCCTGGCTTCCGTCTTCGATTACGACGAGATTGTATTGTCGCGCGATTTCTCCGATACGCGTCATATTTGCAGGTTGGCCGAAAATATGCACGGCGAGTATCGCCTTTGTCCTTTCGGTGACGAGTGCCGGAATCGATTCCGGATCGATGAGACCCGTTTCGGGATCGACGTCCGCAAAAACGGGAACCGCGTTATTGTGCAGAATGCAGGAAACCGAAGCACCCCAGGTAAACGGTGTCGTGATCACCTCATCACCACCGGTAATCTCGAGTCCTATAAGCGCAGATTGCAGCGCCCCATGCCCCGATGCGGTACCGAGACAATAATCGACACCGTGCCAATCGGACACCGTCCTCTCAGCTTCTTCAATTTCCATACATGATTTATTGAGCCCGACCGTTTCTCCGCGTTTGAGTAGATCGACAACTCGTTCGATTGCGCGTTCGGAAAACCTCGGGTAGTTTCCCTCGGACGGGATCGAAACAGGATCACCGCCGAGTAGTGCAAGCTTTGATGTGCTCATCTTCACCTCCTGAAAGCCTCATGCTACCTGTCCGCGCCTAGGTGCGCAACCACTTTGCACAAAATCGCTATACCCGATCCACCGGCAGTGATATGATTCGCCCGTATGAAAAACATCCGGCCGATCATCCTTCTTTCTGGGCTCGCCTTTATGATAGACGGCGCCGCGGCGGACTCCGAAAACGATCATAACCCGTGGCGTGCGCAATCGGGAATTCCGCTCGTCATAGCACATGGCGGGGCAAAGGAGCTCTATCCTGAAAACACCGTCCTCGCATTCGAAGAGGTTACAAAGCTCGACATCGATGCACTCGAAGTGGATCTGTCGATGACAAAAGATGGTGTAATCGTTACCCATCACGATGCGACGATAAACCGTATGAGCGACGGTACCGGACGCGTAGACTCGTATACCTACGACGAGCTTTTGGCATTCGATTTTGCCGCAGGGTTCGCCGGCGTGCAGGAAAACTATCCGTACACCGGACATCCGAAGGCCGTTCCCGCGACCTTAGAGCACCTTTTCGAGCACTACGGGGATCTTATGTTCGTTCTCGAGCTCAAGGATCGGGGAAGAAGCGGGAAGACCGCGGCCGAAAAAGTGTTTGAGCTGATAAAACGCTTTTCAATGGAAGAAAAAGTGATCATCGCCTCGTTCAGCGATGAAGTAATTCGGCATGTTACCGAGCTATCGAATAATTCGCTTATGTTTTCAACGCCTCGAAGAGAAGCGACACGATTCGTCATGCATGAAAAGTTCAAAATAGGTGGTCTGTACAAATCGCGATTCGATGCATTTCAGGTGCCGACCTCCGGACGCGTATTCGGTATCAGCTTTGATCTCGCAACAAAACATTTGATAGAGCTGGCGCACGAAAAGGGGATGGCGGTACATTACTGGACGATCAACGCAGCCGAAGAGATGCGACGACTCATCAACCTCGGGGCGGACGGGATAATAACCGATCGACCCGACAAACTGATCGATATCGTGCATACGATGGAATAATCACATATGGAAACGGTTGTTCCGTAACCCGTCTACCCGACGGAAGCTTGTTGGCCGACGCGGTGCGGCAGGCATTGACCGGCGACGATCCGCGCGGTTCCACGGGCGTGCGTCGCCCGTTCGGGTTCGGCACATCGAACGAATCGATATGTATTCCCTACCCGCGCTTTTCCCGTGAACCGGTAACAAATCGTTGAACGACAATGGTGATCCAGACCGCTACTACCGCAAGCACCACTCGCGGGATTGTTATAGCGAGCACGGGAACGCCGATCGCCGTAAAAAGAAGCGTATCTTCGAGAAGCGAGTGTGAAATCGCTATATGTCGATTCAATAAATCGGCTTCCCGGCGGCTCAGATTGCCCTCACCGGTTTCGTTTATAATAACCGCCGCGCCGTAGGCAAGACCGAGGGTGTTCGCAACTATCCAGAGGAAATGGGTACGATCGGGGAGACCGAACAATCGCAGGAGCGGTCTGAAAAATCGCGTCAGTTTTTCAATAATACCCAATTCGGTCAGCAGCTTCTGGAGAAACAACAGACCGGTAACGATCGCTATGATTTTGCCCGCCGAGCGCAGACTTCTGAGAAACCAATCCCACAGGAGCGCGGGGGCATCGCTCATGAACTGGGAAAGCGAGCTTCCTCGCAACTGCGCCGGGCGCTCGGGTGTCGATTCCTCTGCTACGGACTCTCGAGTGTGAGCAGCGCCGCTCCCCATCTCTGAGGTTGATGTATCGCCGGGAAGCACGAAGTTGAGAATGAGCGCGGCAAGCAATGCAGCTACGAGCCTCAACGTGACGATCGTTATCATCTTCGATCCCGCTTTTCTCTGCACCGTCGTCTCGACGAACAAATTGTGCGCTATCAAACACATGAGGGCGAGAATCGTAATCTCACGGATACCGAGCCCAAGCGTTTCGAGAACGGCAATAGCCGAGTATATATTGAGCAGCGCAGCGGTAACCCAAACGATCGGAGCCTTACCCGACAGCCCGAGAACGTCGAATACCGGTCCGATTCGCGCGGAAACCCAATCGATCAAACCGAAATACGCGAGAACCATTACGACGAACGATATCGGGAGCATGACGCTCAGCAACCAGAGCGCGGTTCGTAGTGCCTTTGGAATCGTCCCGATAAGCCCCGACACGAGAGGTTTCATGCCGCCACATCCTGGTTTCGCGCCCCACATCCGGGATTCGAGTAGCAAGGAAGATTGGCGGACCCGGGATTGTCGGACCGGAGATTGCAAGC
>CAYLZA010000404.1:0-3377 GCA_964387575.1 uncultured Spirochaetales bacterium
TCGGAGAGACGACCGAGGACGGGAGATTCACGCTACTCTACACGCCGTGTATCGGTATGAGCGATCAGGCCCCGGCGGCACTGGTGAACGACGAGATCGTCACCTATCTTTCAACCGACAAGGCCCGGGACATCGTACAAACCCTCAAGAAAACCGGTGATGCGAAAAAGATCGTAAATCGGCTCGGTGACGGCGGGAATGCGCATCCACTGGTAAAGTCGATGGTGCACAACAACATTCGCAGAAAGGATGCCGTAATCTTCGGTCCCTACGATGAAAACAGCGGGTTGAAAAAGGCGCTTGCAATGAGCCCGGTCGAGGTTATCAACGAGGTAAAGACCGCGCGGCTGCGAGGCCGGGGCGGTGCAGGATTTCCCGCCGGAATGAAGTGGGAGTTTACCAGAGGCGCCGAAGGTGAGAAGAAGTACATCATCTGCAACGCCGATGAGGGCGAGCCCGGGACATTCAAGGACAGGGTGCTGCTTACCGACTATCCGGATCGGATGTTCGAGGGTATGACGATAGCCGGTTACGCGATCGGCGCGAGTTACGGAATCGTTTATCTCAGAGCCGAGTATGCGTATCTCTACGATTTTCTCTCACACACGCTCGAGGATCGAAGAAACGCGGGGCTGCTCGGAAAAGACGTGCTCGGGAAGAAGGGCTTCGACTACGATATCACTCTCCAGCTCGGCGCAGGGGCCTATGTCTGCGGCGAAGAGACAGCGCTGATCAGCTCGTGCGAAGGGAGAAGGGGCGATCCGAAAAACCGTCCTCCTTTTCCGGCACAACGGGGCTATCTCGGATATCCGACGTGCGTAAACAATGTTGAGACCCTGTGCGCGGTGTGCAGAGTAATGGAGATGGGGGCCGGATGGTTTGCCTCCACCGGATCAAAAGGAAGCGCCGGGACCAAGCTGCTGAGCGTTTCCGGCGACTGTCAGAGCCCGGGAGTGTACGAATATCCGTTCGGCGTCAAGGTTTCGGATCTGCTGAGCGACGTGGGGGCCGAGGACGCGTTGGCGCTGCAAATCGGCGGTCCCTCGGGTCAGATGATCTGCAAGGACGATTTCGACCGTACGATCTGTTACGACGATCTTGCCACCGGCGGATCGATCATGGTCTTCGGTTCCGACCGTAGTGTTCTCGAGGTGGTCGATTATTTCATGGACTTTTTTATCGAAGAAAGCTGCGGCTATTGTACGCCGTGCCGGGTCGGAAATGTTCTCCTCAGGAATTATCTGGAGAGAGTCATGAACAGGAAGGCCGATGCGGCGGATCTCGAAACGATGCAGCAACTCGGAAATACGATAAAAACAACGAGTAGATGCGGTTTCGGCCAGACTTCACCGAACCCCATCCTCACGACGATCGAGAAGTTCCGCGGCGAATACGAGAAGCTGCTTACGAGCGCTGAAGATGGAATGCAGCCCGATTTTGATCTCAACGAGGTTTTGCAGGAGTCGATGGCGATTGCCGGACGCGGGTCGGTCCATCATGAGTAAGGAGGAGTGAAATATGGCGGATACGTTTACATTTACAATAGATGGCGTTGAGGTAACTGCAACAAAAGGGCAGACGATTCTTCAGGCCGCAGAAGAAGCGGGTATATACATTCCTCGGCTCTGTTATATGGAAGGACTCGATGCGTACGGGAGTTGCCGTCTCTGCACGGTCACGGTAAACGGCAGACCACAGGCGGCGTGCACCCAACCGGCAAGCCCGGGAATCATCGTGGACAACGAGACCGAAGAGCTCAAGCGGATGCGAAAACAGCTGATCGAGATGATGTTCGTAGAAGGCAATCACTTTTGCATGTTCTGCGAAAAAAGCGGTAACTGCGAGTTGCAGGCGCTCGGATACCGGTTCGGCGTAACCGCACCGACATTGCCCTACCTCTTTCCCAAATGCGATCTCGATGCGAGTCACCCGGAGGTGTTTATCGATAGAAACCGGTGCATCCTCTGCGGGCGATGTGTACGTGCTTCACGGGATGTGGACGGGAAGAACGTTTTCGGGTTTATCGGAAGAAGCATAGCAAAGAGTATATCGATCAACTCCTCGTCGAGCCTTGCGGACACCGATCTCAAAGGTGCGGATCAGGCGGTCGAGGCATGTCCGGTCGGAGCTATTCTCAAAAAAGGCGTCGGTTTCAGCACCCCGATAGGTGCACGGAAGTACGATCATGATCCAATTGGATCCGATATAGAACGCAAGAAGGAGAGAGGGTAGAAATGAGTAAGCCGAAGGTTGCTACGACATCACTTGCGGGGTGCTTCGGATGCCATATGTCGATTCTCGATATCGACGACAGGATACTCAAATTGATAGAGCTGGTCGATTTCGACAAGTCTCCCATCGATGATATCAAAGAGCTCACCGGCCGGTGTCTGGTAGGATTGGTGGAAGGCGGTTGCGCCAATGAGGAGAATGTCCGGGTGCTTCAGGATTTTCGAAAGCACTGCGACATCCTCATTTCGCTGGGCGACTGTGCGACGATGGGGGGACTTCCGGCGATGCGGAACCTCGTGCCGTTGAAGGAGTGCCTCGAAGAGGCGTATCTCAACGGACCGACGGTCTACAACCCGGATAAAGTGATTCCGAGTGATGAAGAAGTCCCGCTTCTCCTCAATCGTGTGTATCCGTGTCACGAAGTGGTGAAGATAGATTATCATCTTCCCGGCTGTCCGCCCTCAGCGGACACGATCTGGCAGGCACTTACCGCGCTTCTCGAAGACACACCGATAAACCTGCCGTACGAAATGATCAAATACGACTAGACGGTCGTGAGGAGAATGAGAATATGGCGGAAACAACAACCAAACTAAAGCGAGTAGCTATCGAGCCGGTAACCCGTATTGAAGGGCACGGTAAGGTCTCGCTGCTGCTCGATGAAGCGAACAACGTGCAACAGGCGCGATTTCATATCGTCGAGTTCCGGGGTTTCGAACGGTTCGTTCAGGGCCGACCCTACTGGGAAGCGCCGGTGCTCGTGCAACGTCTGTGCGGTATTTGCCCGGTGAGTCACCATCTCGCCGCAGCAAAAGCGATGGATATGATCGTCGGGGCGGATCAGCTGACACCGACCGCCGAAAAAATGCGGCGGCTGATGCATTACGGTCAGTTTTTTCAGTCACACGCGCTTCACTTTTTTCATCTCGTATCCCCGGATCTTCTGTTCGGATTTGAAGCCGATCCGGCAATTCGCAACGTAATCGGCGTTGCAAAGGAGTACCCGGATCTGGCGGTGCAGGGCGTGATGATGCGTAAATACGGACAGGAAATCATCAGGGCCACGGCCGGCAAGAAGATCCACGGTACCGGTGCGATACCGGGTGGTATCAACAAGAATCTATCGATCGAGGAACGTGATGAGT
>CAYLZA010000404.1:3387-3836 GCA_964387575.1 uncultured Spirochaetales bacterium
ATCAGATGGTCGAGTGGTCTCAGGGTGCGCTGAAAATCGCAAAAGACTATACGGTAGAGCATCTCGAATCGCTCGCGGGTTTTGGCTCGTTCGACTCAAATCATCTTTCGCTTGTTCGTGACGACGGGGCGATGGACATCTATCACGGAAAGCTCCGGGCTATCGATGCTGAAGGGGATCGTATTATCGACGATATCGATTATACGAATTACCTCGATTATATAGCCGAGGAAGTTCGCAACTGGTCGTATATGAAGTTCCCGTTTATCAAGAGTCTTGGACCGGAGAAGGGGTGGTATCGCGTAGGGCCACTTGCCCGCGTCAACACCTGTGATTTTATCGACACACCGCTCGCCGAAGAGGCAAGAAAAGAATTCATGGCGGTTACCGAGAACAAGCCGAACAACATTACGATGGCGTATCACTGGGCTCGAATGATCGAAACGTTG
>CAYLZA010000405.1:0-3817 GCA_964387575.1 uncultured Spirochaetales bacterium
GGCGATGCTCTGGGATTCCCCCTGGGGAAGGGGATATCCCGGATGGCACATCGAATGTAGCGCGATGAGCATGAAATATCTCGGTGAGCATTTCGATATTCACTGTGGTGGTATCGATCATATCCCGGTGCATCACACCAACGAGATTGCGCAATCCGAAGGAGCCACCGGGAGAACCTGGGTAAACTACTGGTTGCACGGAGAGTTTTTGCTTACCGATAAGGAGAAAATGGCCAAATCGGAAGGTAATATTTTGACGCTATCCGTGCCGGCAGGGAGGGGATACGATCCTCTCGACTATCGATTTCTCTGCCTCGGGAGTCACTACCGAAGTCAGCTACAGTTTACCGATGAGGCACTGACAGGGGCACGAGCGGGGCGTCTCAATTTGATCGACCGGCTCAAACGGATGCGCGAACAGAACGAACCGAGCTCACTCGACGACTTGAGCGACGGCTCCCGTCGCTACCTCGACGAGATACGTCGTTATTTTGCCACGGACCTCGATATGCCGAGAGCTCTTGCGGAGGCATGGAAGCTCCTCAGGGACGAATCGGTCGCTCCGGCGGAGAAGCTTTCGATAATTTTCGACGCCGATCGTGTTTTCGGGTTGCGGTTGAGCGATCTCTGCGCTCCCGATACGGAACTGGACGAGGAGACCAAACGTCTCATTAGAGAACGCGAGAATGCGCGTGCCGAAAAAGATTTCGCCCGTGCCGACGAAATCCGGGATCGGCTTCTCAAAATGGGGATCGTGCTCGAAGATACTCCTGAAGGAACACGATGGAGCAGAAGCCGACGGGTAGGAAATTGAGATCGTTTTGTAACCTTTTCTGTTGTGAGTTGCTTTATACATGAACCCGATGACAAATGACTCGGGGGAATTCAGGGACGTCTATGTTTCGATATTCCCTACGTTGTTTCGAATAGCGTATCGAATAACCGGAGATAAGACTGCGGCGGAGGATCTCTGTCAGGAGGCGTTCATCAAGTACTTGCAGCGAACAAAACCGTTACCTACGACCGAACAGGCAAAGTATTGGTTAATCCGTGTTGTTCATAACCTTTCGCTCAATTTCGAGAAGCGGCGTAATCGTGAGAGACGAGCGGTCGGTCGTCTCAAGCTTCAGCCGACCCGTGAAAATCCGACGGCGGAGTCGGAGTTGCTGAAAAGTGAGAGTACGACACTTGTCCAAACCGCGCTGGAAAAGATACCTTATAAACTACGAACGGTATTGGTTCTCCGCGAATATGCGGATTTGAGTTACCGGGAAATCGCCAGGAGTGTTGGAATATCCGAGTCGAATGTAAAAGTACGAATATATAGAGCCCGTGAACAATTGAGAAAGTTACTTAGTGAGGAGGGTTCAGATGTGTCCTGATCATCCCACATTGTCTGCGTATTACGACGGAGAGCTTGAGGGCGAAATTAAACGTCAGGTTCAGGCTCACGTACACGAATGTAGCAATTGCACTGAGTTTATCGAGAGCTGCGATCGGCTGCACGAACGCTTCGACCGGTTGCCGGATTCCGAAGTTCGAGAGGCACGCGACCGCGCGCTTCCACATATATTGGCCCGAGCCAGAATGGAGTCGGGAGTGTCGCTCTGGAAGCGGTCAATCCGCATCCCCGCACCGCTTGCAACCGCGGCGGTAGCGATAATCATGCTGCTATCCGTCGGTATTCTCTACACGGCGCATCAGCCGGAATCCGAGGAGCCTACCGCACTGGCGGAGGGGCTCGAGCAGGTCGTGCTCGACGGCTCGTTCGATGAGTTTATGCAGTACCTCGAGTCTCGCGGACCAGTCGTGGTCAACTTTACCATGCCTGCCGAGCACGAGCTCGACTTCGTCGGCGAACCGAAGCTCATAAAACCGGCGGACTTCAAACGGGTGAGGGAGTGATTCGACGTTCGCTTCTGACCGGTCTCATTGTCACGATCGCATCAATCGCTTCACCGGCCGATGATACGCTCGATCAGCTGAAAGAGTATCTTACCGAACGGGAACTCTCGGTTCATATCAAGGTGAAGCTTCTCGACAGCAATGAAGTTATGGTCTGGACCGCGGAAAGTACACGGGTAACGGTTACCGGTCGAGCCATTAATGTAAAGCTGGATAACGGCAACGATGTGTTTATCGACGCGTTTATCAATCCCTTCGGTGACATCGATGAAAATCTCGTGCTCGTCGTATATGGTGAAGCCTGGATTGCAAGTAATACGACGGACGGAAAAAAAGAAGGAATAAAATACAAGAGCTTCATGCAGAGCCTTCCGGTCGAGCCGGGAGAGTCGATCGTATTTTTCCCGCTCGGTTATGCTGTTGACGCGGACACCAATTTCTATACAATTCAGCTCGAAATACAATTATATCCGCGCGAAGATGCAGAAGAAGGCGACACACCACCACAAGAACAATAGCCCGGGTTTCACTATCGGCTCCTTTATCAAACAGCCGGCATTCCTCCCGACGCTGATTTTTTTCATTCTCGTGGCGGTTCTCGTCGTCAGCCTTACACTTACCAACAACCCGCCGGTGCTCGAAAGTATCTCTCCTGAAATCGGAAAGCCGAACGACATACTCGTGTTGCGGGGAAAGAACTTCGGCACCGAACGCGACAACGGTGGAGTAACGATAGCCGGCGCACGTCCGACTACCGGCTCGTATATCGAGTGGTCCGATGAGCGTATCAGCGTCCGGATACCCGAGAGCGTCGGCTCGGGAATGGTATACGTGTCGAACGGACGCGGGCGAAGTAACGGGATGCTGTTTACCAATCGGCGTCTCATACCCGTTGTTGTTTCGGAAGGATCGGTTCCGGGACAACCGGTTGTTCTGTCGGTGTCACCCTCGAAAGGCGCGGTCGGTTCGGTGATTACGATAGACGGTCTCAATTTCGGGCTTTCCCAGGGGGACGGCGAGGTAATGTTCGCTGCGCTTCCAACGGAGAACGGTTCGGTTGCAGACGACACGATTCCCGCTTCTCGGATCGATTTCGATTACGAGAGCTGGTCGGATCAAACGATTCGCGTACGGATTCCAGACGGGGCAACTTCGGGGAATATTCGCATCAGGACCGATCGAGGAGAGAGCAACACCGAGTTTGTCGAGGTGGAAGTACAGGGTGGAAACAAGAGTTATCGCGGTAGACGTGGATACCAGCTCGCGTACTCGGTTCGGATACGAAATGTCGACGGAACCGATTCCGGATCGATCGATATATTTGCGCCGACGGTGTTGCGAACGCCGGCCCAGCGTGAGGTCGAAAGTGTACGCGATTCCGAGGCGGAGTGGGAGGGAGTCGGTGGTGTGTCCCGATATCGGGTATCGGGTTTTGGCCCTGAAATCGAGCTCGATACCGAAATCAACCAGACGTTCTGGGTTGAACGGTACGGAATCGAAACCAGAGTCACCTCGTACAGGATCAAAACCGGGTACGACGAGCAGCGGGCGCTTGTTCGAGTCTATACATCGGCTACCGAACGAATTCCGAAAGACGATGAATCCATAGCGGAGGCGGCGCGCGTGGCCGTCGGACGTGAACGGAATCCCTATCTGATGGCTCGTCTCATCTATCAGCATCTCTTGTCACGGCTCGAATACACAGCCAAACCAGGTGGAAAGGACGTGCTCAAGGCTTTTGCAGGTTCGGAAGGCGACGCGTATACCTACGCAATGGTCTATTGCGCCATGCTCCGAAGCATGGGGATTCCCTCGAGACCGGTTGCGGGTATTCTCGTTTACGATCAGAGAAAGACGACCGAGCATCACTGGGTCGAGTTTTATATAGACGGATTCGGCTGGATTCCCGTCG
>CAYLZA010000406.1:0-3805 GCA_964387575.1 uncultured Spirochaetales bacterium
AAACCGTGCCAACGGTTCATAATGCGAATTCCTGGATATAGGCGTCATTATATTTACAGACATCGGTTTACTCTGTTATAGTGCCTCTCGATTCGTCACGGAGGAGGTCCGTTTCTGAAACGATCGGGGATACTACTGCTGATGCTCGCGTGCCTCGCATCCGTACACGTCGCGTATGCAGGCGGCAATAAGGAACGATCGCGTATACAAGCCGATTTCGAAGGGCTTGTTAACGTCGATCTATCGGGATTCGAAACCGGGCGTCCGGGAGGAAGCTTTACCGTCTCGACGACCCTTGCATCGCCGGACACATTCAATCCGATATTTGTTAGGAACGAAGCCACTCACCTTGTCATAGATCGAGTCTTTGCCGGATTGGTTCGACGCAATCAAATGACGCTCGAGTACGAGCCATATCTGGCGGCCGGATGGACGGTCTCCGAGGACCAGACAACGATTACCTTCACACTACGCGAAGGATTGACATGGTCCGACGGCAAGCCACTTACAGCTGAGGATTTTCTCTACGCGCGGGAGCTTGCGTTTATGGAGGGTGTCGACGGCGATACGCGAGATCTCTTTTTTGTCGGAGAAACGCCGGCGGAGATGGAAACCGTCGACAAGTCTACACTGAAGATCGTACTACCTCGACCTTACGCCGGCGGAATGAAGATGGCGACGATGTTCCCGGTTCCAAAACATATTTTCGAGCCGGTCGTGAATGAGTCGGGAATAGAAGGATTGAGAGAGCTTTGGAGCGTTGATACCGATCCTACTTCGGTCGTCGGTTGCGGCCCGTTTCTGATCGACTCATACGAAGAAGGAGAAGAAATCGTTTTTCGTCCAAATCCGCTCTATCATGAAAAAGATGAAAAAGGACAACGTCTCCCGTATATCGATCAGCTCGTTGTTGTGTACAGCGAGGACGAGGTCAGAGAGATGGAGCGTTTTCTTGCGGGAGAGCTCGATTACCTCGAGTTCCGGGGAAACGAGCATGAGGCATTGATGCAGCGAAAAGAGGAGCTTGCAATCGAGCTCTACAACGCCGGTCCCGCCGACGATTTGAGTTTTGTCGCGTTTAATCAGAACCCGATACAGGGACCGGAGGATCGCGGGGTGCTTCATCCTCAGATCTCCTGGCTTCGCGAGCACGATTTCAGACGGGCTATCGCGCACCTCATCGACCGTAAAGGTATAATCCAAACGGTGGAGTCAGGATTCGGCTATCCCCAGTTCTCATTCGTTCCCCGATATTCACCGTATCATTGGCGGAAAATCTCGGAGAAAGCGCACAAATACGATCCGGAAAAAGCAAAACAGCTTCTCGATGATCTCGATTATGTGGATTCCAATGACGATGGTTTCAGAGAGGACGTAGATGGGAATAAGCTTACACTCACGCTCGTAACGAATAGCGGAAATAGTGCGAGAGAGACGATTGCACAAATGCTCGTGCAGGAAGCGGCAGCGATAGGAATCGAGATTATTTTTGAGTCTGTCGAGTATGAGGATCTGGTCGAGAAAATCGGAACGAGCTACGACTGGGAGCTCGCAATCCTCGGGCTTACCGATTCAATCGATCCTGTTCATCTCTCGAATGTGTTTCCGTCGAGCGGCAATCTGCATCTTATTGAACCGGGAAGAGAGGAGCCCCGCCGCGAATGGGAGCAGCGTGTGGATAAAGCCTGGGACAAGGCGAATCTGACGCTCGATGAGGGGCAGCGAAAATCGGGGTTTCAGACGGTTCAACAGATATGGATCGAAGAGTTACCCTGGGTCTATACGTATGCGCCTGCGTATCTCGTAGCGGGAAAAAGCCGCTGGGCAAACTTCACGCCTCAACCGGCCGACGGATATCGCTGGGAAGGATTTGTTCACGCGGTGTATCAAAAGGAAGATTAACCGATCCTCTGCGACTCCACGTATCGGTCGACTGTAAAACGGGCAGTAGTGACTGTCCCACCTAATCTACGCGAAGTACGGACACCCTCCGCCCTTCGTAATTAACCGCAACCGACCGATTGAGCGGATCGGTTTTCGTACGTCCGTTGACGACGTAGTGGTAGGAATGAATGCCTTCCGGAAGACGGAGCTTTAGTTTGTAGGTTCCCGACGATGATTCCCGAAGACGATGCATAAATGGATCCCAGTGATTAAAGCTTCCCGCCACGTAGACGCGCATTCCCGGATCACCTTTCAGGACGAATTCTACAAGGCCTTCAGCGGTAATTCTCGGAGACACCGGCGGATCTTCAGCAAGATTGTCGAGTGAAACGTATGACAACGTTACTCCCGTCGGATCCGGCCTTCGAAGTTGATTTTTGGGGTCCGGCATCCACAATCCGTCGACAACGATTCGGTAGGTAAGACGCTGAAGACTCGACGACGGCCTGTACACGAACACGTAAACGCCGTGTTGATTACGCTCGTACGAGTGAATTGTTTGAAAATTCTCATGAGCGAAAGCAATACCGACGTGTCGGGCAATTCGCTTCGGTTCATAGCTGAAAATCACATTGTGTCCTGATACCATCGGTTTCGACGCCTGCGTCATATTCGTCAGCATGATGTGCGTATCGGTATCTACAACATCGAGAGAAAAAACGGTTACCGCGGCGAATAGATACAAATGTAGCAGAGCCAGTAATCGTACAGCTTTCATATCGTCTACTTCATTATATCGGCGGACCGAAGGGCTCCCTTGATACGCCCGTTATACGCGCCGATAATGATTGAGTATAGTTGATGGTAACGGTGGATGAATGCCTATAATGATTGAAAACCGGGTCTCGGCACAACATCGGCCAATTCGGTAAGGAACTCATGCCGAAGCTGGAAGATATCGAACAGTTTAAACAACAGCTCAATGAAATCGGAAACGAGCCGGAAATCGTTGCCGCCCGTGGTGAGGAAATGGAAGACGTTCAACCTCCTGAGCCGGAGGATCTGAGCGGGTTGCTCGATGAGGATATGGCCGAGGAGGAAGAGGCTGATGAAGCGGCAGCGGGAGCACCGCAGGAAGAAGAGGCTCCCGTAGAGAGCGAGATTGATTCAGGAGCGACGGTCGACGCCGGCGAAGAGGAGCTCGGCGAAGCGGATACGGGAGAACTCGATTTTGATTTCGATCTCGACGATCTCGGCGGCATGGAGGAGATGGAGGTCGCCGACGAAACCGAAGAATCGGAAGGTGCGGCGGAGGAGCTGCCCGAAGATTTCGATGTAGAGGGAATATTCCCCGAAGAAACTACGAGTGAGGAAGCCACCGAAGAAGCCGAAGCCGAACCTGAGGGAGTTTCCGAAGCCGAATGGGCCGGTCTTACCGAAGATTTCGATTTTTCCGAAGAAACCCCTGAAGAAGCCGCCGAGGGCGAACCAACTGAAGCCGAAACCGAGGAAGCTGCCCCGGGTGAACTCGAAGAAGCCGCCGAAGTTGCCGAAGCCGACACAGGCGAACCCGCCGAAGACGATTTCGGTGAAGGCGAGCTAGAGATCCCGGAGGGATTTGATTTTGAAGATATGGATGAGATCCCCGGATTAGAGGAAGCGGAGGAAGAGAGCGATGTAGGGGAAGCGCCCGACGAAACCGAAACGGCCGAAACCGGCGAGGGAGCGGAGGAAGTCGAAGAAGAGTTTACGATTCCCGAGGAGTTTGCAATCGAAGAACCGGGAGAATCGGCCGAAGAAGAGCTCGGGGAACCGGAGGAGGAATTCGAGGAACCGGGTGGTGAAATCGGCGAGACCGGGGCCGAAGGAGAGGAGTCGGAGGAATTCGAGATACCGGAGGAGTTCTCCTTCGAAGACGAGA
>CAYLZA010000407.1:0-3801 GCA_964387575.1 uncultured Spirochaetales bacterium
CTCTTTTTTGCGTTCTCCAGATCCTGGGCATAGGTGTATATCTCGTACTGGTTCGTGCAGAACATATAGAGATCCTTGAGTCCTTTAACCAGGAGCTGATTGAGAAGCTCGATTTGCTGTCCGCGATTGAGTGTCAGGTTGATGTAGTTTGTCGCGAAGTTTGAAATCAAGAGGAAGAGAACGAAGAGGAGGAGAATTTTGGAAACCAACGGAACAACTCGGATACCGCCGATCTTCGTGCCGACTACCGATTGCAAAACGTTGTTCATGTGTCCCCCTGCGGTTCTGGGTCGAATCTAAGCCTACAACCAAGATAAAGCGTATCACAAATATTGACAACAGTGCTATGCTAGTTACCGTATTGTGCGGGCGGCGTTCAGAACGGCGATCAAGGTAACACCGACGTCGGCAATCACCGCTTCCCACATCGTGGCGATACCGAGCGCTCCCAATGTAAGAAATACGAGTTTTGCCCCGATCGCGAAGGCGATGTTCTGCAGAACGACACGGCGCGTTCGATGAGCCCGTCTGACCGCTTCGGCTACCTTTAACGGACTGTCGCCGGTCAGCACCAGATCAGCCGACTCGATCGCGGCATCCGAGCCGCCGGTCCCCATCGCCGCACCGACATCGGCCCGGGCGATGACCGGCGCGTCGTTTATTCCGTCTCCGACGAAGAGCGTTTTTTCGCCGTTATTCTGACCGGTAAGCTCCTGCTCCAAACGTGACACCTTGTCTTCCGGGAGGAGGTTTCCGTAGTAGGCGTCCAGACCGATGTGCTCCGCCACATCCCGCGCCTGCGCAACGCTGTCTCCGGTCAGGAGCGTTGCACGTGTGATTCCGAGCGATTTGAGCTCTTCGATCGTCTCCCTCGCACCTGATTTGAGCTCATCGCCGATCGTTATGTATCCGAGATACGTTCCGTCGTATGCAACGTGTACCACCGTCCCCGGTTCTTCACAAATGGGGTGCGAAATACCCTCGCGATGGAGCAGACGATCGTTTCCGGCCACGACGGTTCGACCGTCGATAGCGGCGACGACACCGTGACCGCCGACTTCGTTGTCGTCTGCAATTCTCGACTCGTCGATTTCTCGTTTGTTGTCTTCCCGGTAGGCATGCCGGATCGATTCGGCTATCGGGTGGTTGGAGCGTGCTTCCGCGTACGCCGCGTATTCGAGGACATCTTCGGGCGATTCTCCCGCAACATCGAGCACACGGAACACGCCTTTTGTGAGGGTTCCGGTCTTATCAAAGACGACGGTCTTTACACGCGCGAGTACATCAAAAAACGATGCTCCTTTAACGAGCACGCCGTTACGCGAAGCGCCACCTATTCCGCCGAAGTAGCCGAGTGGAATACTCACTACCAGCGCGCATGGACATGAAATCACGAGTATCGTGAGTGCACGATAGACCCACTCGGTAAGCTCGGCAGATGGAGATAGTAGCGGTGGTAGAAACGCGATAGCAGCTGCGATTACTACGACAGCGGGGGTGTAGTATCGGGCAAACCGCGAGATAAACTGCTCGGTTCGGGCTTTTGCGTGAGACGCTTCCTCGACGAGCTTGATGATCTTGTCCGCGCTCGATTCACCGGCGGGACGTGTTACTTCCATTCGAATTGATGCATCGTTGTCGATGTATCCCGCGAGTATTTCCTCACCCTTCGCTATCCGCTTCGGTACCGGTTCTCCGGTTAGCGAGGAGGTATCGAAAAAACCGGTACCCTCGACGATCGTTCCGTCGAGCGGCACCCGTTCCCCGGGCCGTATTTCAACGATCTCTCCGATCTGAACCGCTTCTACCGCGATCCTGGCTGAGGATCCGTTTCGTTTGACCCGCGCCGTATCCGGTCTGAGATCGAGCAGCTCTCGTATTGATTTCCTGCTGCTTCGAATCGATCGCTCCTGGAGGAGATCGCCGATCTTGTAGAAGATCATCACCGCCACGGCCTCGGGTATCTGATTGATAATCCAGGCTCCGGCGGTAGCTATCGTCATCAGCGCGTTTTCGTCGAAAATCCTTCCGTTAAATATTCCGAGAGCTGCGTTTTTCAGAACCGAAAAACCGGCAAGCAGATACGCCACAGCGAATATCGGATAGGTAATCCACGGAAGTGTATCAACCACCGAAGATGTATTCAGGATCAGACCAACGACGAACAGAAAGATCGAGGATGCGAGCGTGATCACCTGCGGCTTGAGCGTTTGTGATCGGCCGGTTTCGTTGCCGTCTCCCTTATTTCCCTCGGCTCTCGTGGCAGCGTTTGAAGTATCGACCGAAACATCAGGATCGATCCGTTTTACCTGATCGACGACGCTTTTCATATCGTCGGTATCGATATTCATCGAAAGTGTGGAAAAGTTGATCGATACGTCCCGGACGAAATCGCACCGTTTCAGACCCTCTTCGATTCTTCTCGCGCAATCGGCGCAGTCCAGATTTTCGAGCTTATATCGTTCCATGCCGGTATCCAGTAGTTATTCGGAGAGATGTTCCCGGGCAATATCGATGATCGAATGGATATGATCGTCATCGAGGCGATAGTAGATCACTTTACCGTCTCGTCGTGTTGCCACCAGTTTTGCCCGTCGGAGTATCGCAAGCTGATGACTGACCGCGGATACGGTAACCGCCGCGGCCTCACTCAGATCGTGTACGCAGAGCTCCCCGCCTGAAAGCGCATAGAGGATTTTGAGCCGCGTCGGCTCACCGAGAATCTTGAAAAACGCCCCCGTGTCGACAAGCGACTCTTCATCGGGAATAAGTGAAATCGCGTTATCGATATTTTCGGGATGACGACACGTTATTTCGGTGGTATCTGTCATAATGAGCCTTCCTTATCTTGCGTTCTATCGAGCAGGATCATTTGAATGATTGTACAATTGAAGTATAGTTCAATTGTCCTGAGGCGTCAAGCAAAACGTTGGGAATTGTGTGGTCAGGTCGACTCGGTACAGACGGCATGCTACCATCATCACCCATCAGGAGGAAGTAGTGTATGGCGTTCAACGGTTTGGGTATGCATATGGGAAATCTCTCGCGTATATCACAGGCATGTACGAGAAGCATCAGCCCGGAAAACTTTGATGGAAAAAAAGGCGGCGGAGGTGCGGCAACCAAAGGAACCGGCGCCCGCCCGGCACGTGATCTCGGGAAAGGATGGAAGATCAGCCCGTCCGTGGTTGTGGAACCGGGTGAAACCGCCGTGCTTGCCGACATTGAAGGATCCGGGGCCATACAACAGATATGGACTACGGTAACCGGGCATTGGCGGCACTCGATTCTGCGGATGTACTGGGACGATCAGACACAACCGTCGGTGGAAACGCCGATAGGGGATTTTTTTGCATCCGGGTGGAACTCATATTCGCAGCTCTCCTCGCTCGCGGTTTGTGTAAATCCGGGAAGCGCATTCAACAGCTATTGGGAAATGCCGTTTCGAAAACGGGCGAGAATCACCGTGGAAAATATCGCCGATGAAAAGATCGTTATTTATTATCAGATAAACTACACGCTCACCGACGTACCCGAGGAGTGTGCCTATTTTCACGCGCAATTCAGACGAGTAAATCCCCTTCCGTATAAATCGGTTTATACCATTGTAGACGACGTGTCGGGAGAGGGGCACTATGTGGGAACCTACCTCGCCTGGGGTGTAAATAATTCGAGATGGTGGGGGGAAGGTGAGATCAAGTTCTATCTGGATGGGGATGTGGAGTTTCCGACGATATGCGGAACCGGAACCGAGGATTATTTTTGCGGATCGTACAATTTCGACGTCGGCGGGGAATACAC
>CAYLZA010000408.1:0-393 GCA_964387575.1 uncultured Spirochaetales bacterium
ATCACCGGTCAGGTGATCTACGTCGACGGCGGCCGTCACTTGCAAGGACGATTCTATGGATCGTAACACGAAAGCCGGGACTACTCCGGATCTCGAACGACTCGACAAAATCTTTATTTCCGATCTTCTTTTGCGCTGTATCATCGGCATCAACCCGGAAGAGCGGAATAAACGACAGGATGTTCTTCTGAATGTCACCCTTTTCGCGGATCTTTCAAAAGCCGGGCAGAGTGACGATATCGACGACACGATAAACTACAAACGGATTAAAACCGACGTGATAGAAATCGTGGAAAACTCCTCCTATTATCTCGTTGAGCGTATGGCCCAGCGTATAGCCGATGCGTGTCTTTGCGTTTCGGGAGTCGAGGCCGTCCGGGTACGGGTAGATAA
>CAYLZA010000408.1:403-3800 GCA_964387575.1 uncultured Spirochaetales bacterium
TTTGCACGAAGCGTAGGTGTCGAATTAATCCGGTTCAATGAATGAGCACACCGACGTACGAGTGTTTATCGGGATAGGATCGAACATCGAACCGTTTATCAATGTGCCTGCGGCGATTGATCGTCTGAAATCACTCGGTAGACTATCGGATGTATCGACATTCTACCGAACCGAACCGATAGGCAGACCCGATCAACCCCTCTATATCAACGGCGTGGTAAGAATCTATACTTCACTCACGCCGGAAGCGCTTAAAACGGCGTGCCGTGTGATAGAATCGGACCTCGGTCGGTCTCGCAGCGAGGACAAATATGCGTCGCGAGCGATCGATCTCGATATTTTGCTATATGGGGATCATGTCATCAAAACCCGGAATATATCGATTCCCGACGAGGCAATCGAAACGCGCCCGTTTGTTGCACATCCGATCCGAGAAATCGAACCGGGTCTGGTTCTTCCCGATTCAGGCGAATCGATACGAGACGTAGCGGAGAAAATCGGAACCGAAGGGATGACACCACTCTACTCACTGACACAAACACTCAAGGAGACATGCTGTGAATGAAAAGCGAGTTCAGGAGCTCATACGAGAGCTCATCAGCGAAATCGGCGAAGACCCGGAACGAGAGGGATTGGAAAAAACTCCCGAGCGGGTGGCTCGCTCGTGGGCGTTTCTGACAAGCGGGTACCGATCCGATCTCGAAACCGTTATCAACAATGCCGTGTTCGAATCAGAAGCGAATAACATGATAATCGCACGGGATATCGAGATTTATAGTCTTTGCGAACACCACATGTTACCGTTTTTAGGCAAGTGTCACATCGGCTATATCGCGAGGAACAGCGTTCTCGGTGTTAGCAAGATAGCAAGAATCGTCGATCATTTCTCACGAAGACTCCAGATTCAGGAACGCCTGACCGCGCAGGTGGCGGCAGCGGTTCGAGACTCGGTTGATGCCGAAGGTGTCGGCGTAGTGATGGAGTGCAAACACCTGTGCATGATGATGCGCGGGGTCGAAAAGCAGCACTCGTTTATGACGACCTCATCGGTGCTCGGAAGCTTTCACGACGTGCAGTCTACGAGGCTCGAATTTCTCAATCTCATCGATCGCAGCTATCTGTCGTAACACAATGAGTTCCGCAATGGCGGTTTTTCGATCTCTCGTTATGATTTTTTAACGTAATACTGCAACAGCTGGGTGAAATAGTATATTTGCTTATATAATCGGGCAATTTCTTCATTAACATCGTTTTCGAACGCGGACTCGATTTCTTTCCAGTTTACGATGACCTCGGGCGGTTTGCGTTTGTGATCTTCGAGTACCTGTTTCAGGTATTTTGCAACGGCAACGAGATTTTGCGCCGATTCGGTGATGATACGCAACGCTTCCTTGTTTGCATTGGAAAGATACTGCTTCAATACACGTATCATCGATTTATCCCGGTCGGACTTGTGAATCGCTTTTTTTATCGCAGCGCCCCGTTCACCTTCCTCCGACAACGAATCGTCGAACTCCAGCAACTGATCGGTAAGATTGACGAGCTGATGGAATGATTCCGAAAGCTGCTGCGACATAATCGTCGTCGACCACTGCCCGCGTATGAGAAGCGTATCCACCACCTGTTTGATATCGCCCTTTACATAGTCGAGCAGAAACGCCTTGAGATAGTTGAGCGGTACGACGTAGGTAAAACCTCCGAGCATCTTTTTGGAAAACGTCAAATTAGCCTTATCCGTATAATTGCGCGTCCGCGAAACGGCTGCGGTACCGAATACGGCTTTTGCCAGAGAGTCGATCTTGTTCTTTCGTCTCTCGTTGAGGATTTTCTGTATCGTAATTTCGGTCTGGTTTTTTATCTTCGAAAGATATTCATCGACGATTTTATTATTCGGCGGTTGCGGCGCCGGCGAATACCCCGGATTCGAGTCAATATGAGCAACAATCAATTCCAGGATATGTGATTTCGTCACCTCCGATACCGATCGAAGAATCTGCCTCCATCCCTTTTCGGGAACAATTGTCGTTCCCTTGTAGACCTGAAGGATGCTGAATAATCCCTCCCAATCGACATCCGGTTTTACCAGGGGTGCAATATCGAGAAAATCCTTGATATCGTCGGAAACGTATTCACCGTTTATGGCATCCAGCTGAGGCCTGTACTTGAAGTCGTTTTCGGGAAACCTTGAATCGAACTTTTTTATAAGAAAATAGTAATCAAAATGTACAAACCAGAGAAAAATCTGTAAGAGATTATAGGTTGAATTAATCTTTCCAACCGTTCCTTTATCGAAAGATGAAAAAAACCTGATGAGCATATCTTTGTATTCACCGCCAAGCTCCTTGGAAGGCACTTCTTCGGATCGGGCGCGGATGACTTCTTCTTCGAATTTTTCACGTAGTTCTTTCTGGTCGTCCGAGAGAAATGACTCGATCACGATACTCTTGAGCACGGCCGAATCGCTCGCGCGCTCGATAAGGAGTTGCGCAGGTGCAACGACGTGATAAATTTCGTAGAAAAAGCGTCCTAAGGCGGGTAATACTTCACCGGTTTTCGGTTTGTAGAACTTGTATTTCTGGCGTTTGAGAGTTTTGGCGATCTCTTTGAGCTTTCGTTTGTTACCACGGTCAGGATCTTCACCGCCTGTCAAGGCCGAGAAAATTCGCCAAAAAAACCCGAATGCGCCCGAAGATGAATCACCGTTCGGCGATTCTTTGGACGCGGAAGCACGTTGTTCCGCCATCAACCCGTATCGTAGGTAATTACCGTCCGGCTGTCAATCTGAACGGTCGTCGTCGCTACGGGAGCTTCGCGAAATCTCCACGATACCGAGCGCACCAATAGCCCCGACAAGTGCACCAAAGAAGTTCGTAAAAAAATCGAGTGCATCCGGCTGTCTGCCGGTAAAACTCTGCAGCACCTCGATCAATCCGCCGTACATCGTGCACAAAAACACCGATATGGTCAGAAAGAGCAGCCGATTCCGTCCAGGAGATTGAAGCGTGAGAAATACCAGAAAACCGAGAAGTGCATATGCTATCCAGTGCTGAACTTTGTCCATCCCCGAAAACCATCTGATCGATATGACCGGGTCGGGAAGCAACGAAAGCACCAGGATCGATAGCGAAGTAGCAGCAAGCAGGAGTATCTGTAACAGCCGCGAGGACATAGTTTTTATATCGACGCATAAATCCGGGATTTATACAATTGACACCGCTATTTACGATCGGTATGCTCAGCATGATGAATGAGCTGGCAAAAAAACTCAATGAGGAGCTCGAAGGTAGTTGCGTTGCGTCACTGCTTTCGGAATTCGGACAACGATTTTACTTCCCGAAGGGAATAGCCGCACAGTCGGCAGAAGCCGGGAAGCTCGCAAAGCGTCACAACGCTACTA